>CAUGKZ010000113.1 GCA_959600065.1 uncultured Kroppenstedtia sp.
GAAAAATCCAATGATATGGCCAGTGAACAAGCGTTACTCGCCCTGACTTCTTATCGCAATTTTCTGGAAGGGAAACCTCGGATTTATGACCTGGGGGATATCAACGCTTCGCCGGGAGAGGGAAAAAATCCGGATGTGAAGCCGGCTCCCGAGGGGGAGAAAAAAGAAAAACCCTCACCGTCGCGCACTGGAAGTGGGGTGGTGGAACCCTCCCGGACCCTTCCGACTAGCCCGCTTCTCGCCATCGGTGGAGGGCCAGCGGAGGAAATAGATCTGCGTCCTGCCTTGGACTCCGGCCCCTCTATGGAGCGCTCAGGCGTCACTCCAACCTCCTCCAGGCAGGAGAATCCGGCAAAAGCAGGCCCAGAGGATGAGTCCACCACTCTGCAGGCCCTTGCAGCCCCCGCGCCAGAAGATCCGGGTGCTTCCGAAACTGTTTCCTCCTCTCATCGCGGCTATGTCATGATCCTCCTCGGGGTGCTGTGTGCCTTCGTCGGTGCTGGATTCTACCTGTATGAACGAAGGAGGAAATGGCAGTGAGGAAAAAACTTTCCCTTCTGCTCATCGCCATCGGCCTTCTGCTAGGTGGTGCCGGAGGCTGGGAAGCTTATAGCACTGCCCGAACCTCGGAGGCTCATTTGGCGGATGACTCCTCCAGGGAAAGCCAAGCTGATTTGGCACAAGGGAATTCGGATAGGAAAGAGTCGCAGGAATCATCTTCGGAAGGGTCGGAATCGAAGGCCTCCGCCGAGAAAGAAAAACAGAAAAAAGAAGCGATCTCTAGCGGAGAGAGCAAGTCTGATTCCGGGAAGGTGGAAGCGGATCCTTCTACCAGCAACGATGGCAGGGATACACAGAAAACCTCCTCCGGCTCTTCTGGTAGCGCTAAGGGTGCAAAGGGGAGAGCCCCCCAGTCGACGTCAACCATCTCTATCACTGGGGATCGTGGAGCTCGGATTTTGCCGGCCACCCGCGTGGAAATTCGAAAAGGGGATACGGTTTACGATGTTTTGCTCCGGGTGACCCGCCAACAGGGGATTCAGATGGAGGCCCGGGGTTCGGGAAAGACGCTGTATGTGGAGGGAATTAACAATCTCTATGAGTTTGACGGTGGCCCGGAGAGCGGATGGATGTACCAGGTGAATGGGGTGTTTCCTAACTACAGTGCGGGGGTGTACGATCTTCGCCATGGCGATCGGATTGAGTGGCGGTATACCCGGGATCTGGGACGGGATATTGGAGCGTCTTTTTAGATGAATCGGGGATTTCGCGATCTGCACCCCGTGGTGACCTTCCTTTACTATGCCGGGGTACTGCTTCTATTGTTGCTGATGTTTCACCCTTTATTTATCCTGTCTGCCTGGATTCTCCTGTTTGCTGTGAATTTGCTGTATGACGGGGGGAAGGAATTGCTTCGGTGGAAAGGTGTGATGGGGATGACCGCCGGGCTGGTTCTGGTGGTCAATCCCCTGACCTCCCAACGAGGGTCCCATATCCTATGGGAGGGGAGCTCTCATCGGATTACATGGGAAGCAGTCTTATATGGGGGGATGATGGCGGGGATCATTCTTTGCGTCATAGCAGTCTTTTCTTCTTATCAGCAGGTGATCCCCTCGGATAAATTTCTCTATCTTTTTTCTCGTCTGTTACCCCAGTGGGCGTTGCTGACGGTGTTGGCACTCCGGTTTGTTCCCTTGTTGCGGGAGAGGCTGGATGAGATCGGGAGGGTCCATCGGTCCCGGGAGGATGAAATTCCGAAACTATCTCTGCGGGAACGATTGCGCCGATCGATGAAGCGGTTGGAAGTGTTACTCACTTGGTCTTTGGAAGAGGGATTGCAGACGGCGGACTCGATGAAGGCCCGCGGCTACGGGATTGGGAGACGCTCCTCCTACTCCCCTTACCGGTGGCGTTCCAAAGACGGGGTGGCTCTTCTCTTTCTGGTCATCGCAGGGGGGGCTTGTCTGTATGGTTGGAGTCAGGGGTTGGGGATTTTGACCATCTATCCTGTGCTGGAATCCCTGGAATTGACGGATGGGGGATGGGCACTTCTGGGAGGATACCTCGCTTTTTTTGGTTTTCCTGTCTTGGTGGAACTAGGGGGAATCATTCGTGAATGATCTGCACTGTGTCCAGGTCGGTTTCAACTATCCGGAGACGTCTTCTCCTGCCTTGCAAGATATCTCTCTTTCCATCCCACCTGGTGAGTTTGTCCTCCTCTGCGGTCCGTCAGGGGGTGGAAAGACCACCTGGCTTCGAATGATCAAGAGGGAGTTGCGTCCCGCCGGTCAAATGACGGGCGAGATTCGATACGGGGGGATCCCGTTGCAGGATCTTCCGGCACATCGGGCAGCCGGCGAGATCGGGATGGTGTTTCAACATCCTGAACATCAGATCGTAATGGAAAACGCCTTGCAAGAGTTGGTTTTCGGTATGGAAAATCTGGGGTTTTCCTCTGATCTGATGCGCCGACGGGTAGCAGAGACCAGCGCTTATCTAGGTTTGGAAAAAATCTTGTCTCGGCGCACGGAATCCTTATCCGGTGGGCAAAAACAGTTGCTAAATTTGGCCTCGGTTCTGGCCTTGCGCCCCCGGCTGTTATTGTTGGATGAACCGACAGGTCACTTGGACCCAGTCGCTGCCGTTCGCTTTCTGCACACCGTGAAACGGTTGAACGAAGAGACCGGCATGACGGTGATTTTCACCGAACATCGCTTGGAAGAGGCGTATCCTCTGGCGGATCGGGTATTGGTGATGAATCAGGGGAGGCTTTGTTTCAACGGATCTCCCCGGGAAGGGATCCGCTGGATGAAGGCGGCGGGGCCAGGTTATCAGGAGTTGATCCCTGCGGTGCCGGCTCTGGTTTTGCAGGCGGAGAGAGCTAAAGATTCCCTGCCATTAACGGTGAGGGAAGGGAGGGAGTGGCTACGGAAGAGGGGAGAGATACATCCCTTGTCTTCCGCCCATCCCGATGGACTCTATGGGGAGCCTATCAGCCCCCCTCGATTATCCCTGCGACAGGTGGATTTTGGGTATACGCCCGAGGAAGCGGTGCTGAAACAGACCACCTTCGATATTTTTTCCGGAGAGTGTGTGGCGATCTTCGGCGGAAATGGTTCAGGTAAGTCCACGTTGTTACAGGTGATGGCAGGACTGTTACATCCGAATGCGGGATCGATCCGATATCAGGGAAAGAAAAGGAACCGGCGCTCCCTACGAGGGTATAGCCGTCCCATCGGGTACCTCCCACAAAATCCCGAGGCTTATTTTCTTCATGAAACCGTGGAAGCCGAACTGTTGGCTGCTTCCCGGCACGGAGGAGAAGAAGGGCGGAAGCAGCGGGAGGAGACGATCTCCCGTTTTTCCTTAACCGCTCTTCTTGCTCGGCATCCTCACGATCTCAGCGGCGGGGAAATGCAGAAGGTGGCCTTGGCTTGTCTCTTCCTGCGAGATCTGGACATCCTGTTGCTGGATGAACCGACCAAAGGAGTGGATCCCGCCTGTAAAAGCCTTTTTTCTCGGATGATGAAATCCTGGGCAGAACAAGGGAAAACCGTAGTTTTAACCACCCATGATGTAGAGTTTGCCGCTGTGACAGCCACCCGTTGTTCGTTGCTGTTTGGCGGGGAGCTCCTCGCTTCTGGAGATGTCGGATCCTTTTTCCGGCAAAACGATTTTTATACAACAGCTGTTTACCGCATGACTCGGGATACCGGGTTGCCGGAGGCGGTGACGGTGGAGGAGGCGATTCGTCTATGGCAAGATCAACCTGGGCCTTCGGCATGGTCCTGATGGTGTTGATCGGTTTTCTGGCATGGATGGAACCGATCCGAAAGCATCCCCTTCCGGTCAGCCTGTTGTTTGCTGCACTGGTGATGATTCCCTTTATGCTCCGATTTGAGTGGCGTTCCTTGGATAGCCGGGAGTTGGTGCTTTTGGCTTTGCTGACGGCGATCGCTGCCGTCAGCCGGGTGCCCTTCGCCGGGTTGCCCAGTGTTCAGCCCACCACCTTTGTGATTATTGTTACGGCTGTGGTTTTTGGCGCGGAGAGCGGATTTGTCGTCGGTGCGGGAGCAGCCTTGGTCTCCAACATTTTTCTAGGACAAGGCCCTTGGACCCCGTGGCAGATGTTGAGTTGGGGATTGGTAGGTTTGACAGCGGGAGTGTTGCGCCGCACTCCCGTGATGCGTTGGAAATCCCTCCGCCTTCTCTTCGGCTTCATCTGGGGTTTTCTGTTTGGTTGGATCATGAACCTGTGGGTGATGACGGGGATGGAGAATTGGAGCCTGTCCACTTTTGCTTCTGTCTATGCGGCCAGTCTCTATTTTGATCTCGCTCATGCGCTGTCCAATCTCTTATTTCTTGCGTTGTTCGCAACGGCCTGGATCCGAATCCTACAACGCTTCAAGGTGAAATATGGGTTGTTGGAAAGGTGAGGGGAGGTTGCAAGGACAAGAAAAACCGGGCAGGTGCTCCTGCCCGGTTTTTCTGATGATATGGATTCGATTCCCTCCAAACCTCATTTCCAATGGTTCAGAGGCAGGAAGAGTAAAGGGATCAGACCCAACCCCTGGCTTCCATGGCTACAGTGATTCGTTGGATGGAAATCATATAAGCTGCGGTACGAAGGTCGATTTGCCGCTGTTTGGCCAGAGTGTGCACCTCATGGTAGGATCGAACCATCTGTTCCTGAAGTTTGCTGTTCACTTCTTCTTCCGACCAGTAGTAATTCATCAGGTTTTGTACCCATTCAAAGTAGGAGACAATCACTCCACCAGCGTTGGCCAAAATATCAGGCAGGACGAGAATTCCTTTTTTGAATAGAATTTCGTCGGCTTGAGGCGTGGTTGGGCCATTTGCTGCTTCTGCTACAATGCTGGCTTTGATGTAGTCTGCATTTTTTCGGTGGATCACATTTTCCAGTGCTGCCGGCACCAAAATATCCACGTCCAGTCCCAGCAAGTCTTCCGGATGATTCAGGACGAGGGAGTCAGGGTCGTCCTGGATCGAGGTAGTTTCCTTATCTTTGAAGTGCTCCACTTGCTGGAGGTTTAACCCTTCAGGTTGGTAAATGGCACAGGTGGAATCACTGACGGCTACAATTTTGCACCCTTGCGCTGCCAACAAATCAGCCAGGATCCGACCTGCATTTCCGAAGCCCTGGATGGCGACGGTGGCCCCGTTCATGGGTTTATTCAGCCTCTTCATCGCCTCTTCGATGGCAAAGACACAGCCTCTGGCCGTAGCTTCAGTCCGTCCCTTGGATCCCCCTAAAATCAGGGGTTTTCCGGTAATGACTCCCGGGCTGAATTGTCCTTTCATCCGACTGAAGGTATCCATCATCCAGCCCATGATTTGGGGATTGGTATAAACATCGGGAGCGGGAATATCTTTTTCAGGGCCTACAATATCGGCGATTGCCTCCATGAATCCACGGCTGATACGCTGAATCTCGCCTTCACTGAACTCGCGGGGATCACAGACGACCCCGCCTTTTCCGCCACCATAGGGGACATTGACGACGGAACACTTAAAACTCATCCACATGGACAAAGCTTTCACTTCATCCATCGAGACCTCCGGATGGAAGCGAATTCCCCCTTTGGTGGGACCGATGGCATCGTTATGTTGGGCGCGGTAGCCTTCAAAGACGCGGGTGGAACCGTCATCCATCTTGACTGGAAAGGAAACATAGAGAACACGCTTAGGTTTTTTTAGGATATTTAAAATATCTTCAGATACACCCAACAATTTTCCGGCGTGATCAATTTGGGTTTGCACGATGTCATATGGGTTTAAATTTTCTTTGTCATCTGAAATGAGATTGATTTCCGACATCTGACTCACCCTCCTTTTTTCCGAGTGTTAACTCACTATCGAGCCCTAAGCGATTTTATGATTAAGATTCATTTTACAGTTTTCGATTGATCGAAGCAATGCTATTTTTAGAATGCATTAATGTCATAATGAGATTGATAGATGTTCAATCCTTCGTGGCAGGGGGAAATTCGCCTCCAGATTAAGTGCATAGATTGGGGGTTGTTGGAGGTGGACCTGTATTCCTCGCCGAATAAATAGAGTATCGAGAACGGGGAGGGATTTTATTGCATCAAAATTGGAAAGG
>CAUGKZ010000114.1 GCA_959600065.1 uncultured Kroppenstedtia sp.
GCTGAATTTGGAGGGAACTAACCATGGCACGTGTCAAAGGCGGGACGGTGACTCGCCGTCGTCGCAAAAAAGTCCTGAAACTAGCCCGGGGATACTACGGTTCGAAGCATACCCTGTTTAAAACAGCAAAACAGCAAGTCATGAAGTCGCTGAGTTATTCCTACCGCGACCGGCGTCAAAGAAAACGTGATTTCCGTCGGCTCTGGATCACCCGGATCAACGCGGCTGCCCGTATGAACGGCCTCTCTTACAACAAACTGATGTACGGCTTGAAACAGGCAGGCGTGGATATTAACCGCAAAATGTTGGCTGATCTGGCTGTCAACGACCAAAAAGCTTTCACTGAGCTGGCCGACCTGGCTAAAGGCAAAGTGAACGCCTGATTTTCACCCCCCGCTTCCATTTTGGATACGGGGGTTTTTCACTTGGGTTCAAATTCAACTTCCGACCTCGTCCGCCTCTACAACCTGTACCCTCAATCCAAATCCGAACCATTCTTTTTTTTGTCGGAGGCCTTGGGAACATGCTGAAATACTTCCCCGCTTTCGAAGAACTCCGTCAAACGGTTCAACCAATCATAATAATCCAGCCACTCCTTGGTTTCCTTTAACAATTCATTGATCTTTTGTTCCGTTTCTTCATCCAGCTCTCCGGAATCCTGCATTTCAGCCAATTTGCGGGATAAAATAAGTCCGAACTTTCTATTCTTATTAATCAGCTTCATCCATTGGGAAGTGAATAGAGAAATAAATGTCTGATAGTAATCCGACTCCACATTGTACAAATCTTTTCTGACCCCTTTTTTAAATACCTTTTCTGCGAGATTGAGGTCAGTCAGTTCCCGGATGACTTGGCTCATGCGAGCTTTGCTCATACCGATTTCTACAGATAATTCATCGAGTGTCATAGGTTGTCGGTTGATATAGATCGTTCCGAGTACCCGCCCCAATGTGGATGAAACTCCGAAGGTGTTCATATTGTCAGCAATTCTCTCCACAAACTGCTCTTCCACATGTTGAATCTCGTCAGGCCTTCCCACAAGCACCCTCCTTTACCTCCTTGCTTTGAGCTTCGAGACCAATGTAGCATATTTGCAATTGAATCCTGAAGTGAGATTTTTGGAGTATCTCCATGGAAAGCGGAGAAACTGTAACTGTAATCCATATAAACAATGTTAAATAAATATTTTATAAACGAAACACATTATATGTCCAGTATCTAAGTTTTATACATCAAACTACTTACTTTATACTGAATTATAATGAAGGTTGGTGGGGAGACAGTCACACGCACGGGTCCATCAAGATTTGAAACGACCCGACAACCTCATTGGCAAATGGGATAAGTGAACATGGAATCGAAACCCCAGAGGGGAGGATCTTCAGATTTTGGAAATGAGTGTATGAAGAACATTGAGTGGAAAGGATTGAAATAACGGCTTCATCTGTCGGTAATCCGATGTGGAGGTGGCTTTATTTGCTTAAGTTTGACCATGTGACTAAAGTGTATTCCGGTGGGAAGAAAGCGGTTGAAGATTTAAATCTGGAGGTTGAACAAGGGGAGTTTATTGTTTTTATCGGGCCGAGTGGTTGCGGGAAAACAACTACTATGAAAATGATCAACCGCTTGATTGAGCCTACAGAAGGAAGTATTTATATCAAGGAAGAAAACATTCTGCAAAAAAATCAAGTGGAGCTCCGACGTTCCATCGGGTATGTCATTCAACAGATCGGCCTGTTTCCGCACATGACGATCCTGGAGAATATCTCTCTGGTCCCCCGATTGTTGAAATGGCCGGAAGACCGCCGGAGTGAGCGAGCTGAAGAGCTATTGAAGCTGGTCAATATGAGTCGCGAGTATCTATATCGCTATCCCCATGAATTGAGCGGCGGCCAACAACAGCGGATCGGGGTTTTGCGATCCTTGGCAGCGGATCCGCCCCTGATTTTAATGGATGAACCCTTTGGGGCGTTGGATCCCATTACTCGGGATTCCTTGCAGGAAGAATTTAAAAATCTGCAACAGTCCCTTGGCAAGACGATTATCTTTGTCACTCATGACATGGATGAAGCGCTGAAGTTGGCGGATCGAATCGTCATAATGCGAGAAGGGAAACTGGTTCAGGTCGGTACTCCCGATGAGATTTTGCGGAATCCTGTCAATGAGTTTGTGGAGGAGTTTATCGGGAAAGAACGCTTGATCCAAGCGAGACCCAATATTCAAACCGTGGGACAAGTCATGAATCCCAATCCGGTAGCGATCACGATGGAGCAGTCTTTGTCCGCAGCGATCCAGTTGATGAAGGAGCGCAGAGTGGACACGCTGTTGGTGGTGGATGAACAGAATGTACTGCAAGGATACATCGATGTGGAAACCCTGGATCAAAACCGCAAAAAAGCACAGCAAGTTGGAAATGTGTTGAAGACTCAATTCTATGTGGTTAAAAAAGGGGATTTGCTACGGGATACCATACGGCAAATCCTGAAGAGAGGGATGAAATATGTCCCCGTGGTCGATGAGGAAAAACGTCTAGTCGGGATTGTGACCCGAGCCAACCTGGTGGATATCGTCTACGATTCCATTTGGGGTGAAGAAGATACACCTGAACAATAGGAGGGAGGAAGCAGGGCATGGAGGCTATAAAACAGTTTCTTGCCGAAAACGGGAACGAATTGTTGCTCAAAACCTGGGAACACCTATATATTTCCCTCATTGCGGTTCTGCTCGGCATCCTAGTAGCGATTCCGCTGGGGATCCTGTTAACGCGTACGCCAAAGGCAGCCGGATGGGTAATGGGAATTGTGAGTGTGATTCAGACGTTCCCCAGCCTCGCCATATTGGCTTTTTTCATTCCTATTCTCGGAGTCGGGACGGTTCCTGCGATCGTGGCATTATTTCTTTACTCGGTTTTGCCTATTTTGCGGAACACCTATACCGGGGTTCGAGGGGTGAACCAGGGACTGCTAGAGGCGGGCCAGGGAATGGGCATGACGGGTTGGCAACGGATTCGCTATGTGGAGGTTCCATTGGCGATCCCGATCATTATGGCCGGGATTCGGCTGTCAACAGTCTATCTGATCGGTTGGGCGACCTTGGCCTCTTTTATCGGGGCGGGGGGACTGGGAGATTTTATTTTTAACGGGTTGAACCTGTTCCGAACGGATTACATTGTTGCTGGAGCGATACCGGTCACGCTGTTGGCCCTTATCACCGATTTTCTCCTCGGCTCTCTGGAAAAATGGGTCACACCCAAGGGGGTCAGAGATTCAAAAGAAGCCGTCGTTTAGAGAGGAGGGAGCATCCAAGGTGCGGAAACGGATTGGAAGTTTATTGATGGTATCGGTACTATGTCTGTCACTTGTCAGCGGGTGTTCGTTGCCAGGGTTGAGTGGACCCTCTCGCAACACGGTGAAGATTGGTACATTAAACACGACGGAATCCGCTATTGTGAGCCATATTGTCCGCCTCATGATTGAAAAAGAGACGGATTTGAACGTGGAAATGATTGAGAATCTGGGATCCTCCACGGTTCAGCATCAAGCGATCACCAGTGGAGATGTGGATATTACCCCCACACGCTATACCGGGACGGATCTGACTGGAGCATTAGCGATGGAGCCGGAAAAAGATCCGAAAAAAGCACTGAAACAAGTTCAGAAGGAATTTAGCGAACGCTTTGACCAGACTTGGTTTGATTCCTATGGTTTTGCGAACTCCTATGCTTTTACCGTTACCCGGAAAAAGGCGGAAGAAGAAAACTTGAAAACCGTGTCGGATTTAGAGCGGGTGGCTTCCAAACTGAGTTTGGGGGTGGACAGCAGTTGGCTGAAACGAAAAGGAGACGGTTACGAGGGATTTACCAAGACCTATGGATTTAAATTCAGCCGCACCTTCCCCATGCAAATCGGACTGGTCTATCAGGCAGTGGGAAGTGGAAAAATGGACGTGGTCCTCGCCTACACCACCGACGGACGGTTGAAGGCTTTTGATTTGGTCGCCTTGGAAGATGAAAAACGGTTTTTTCCGCCTTATGACGCTTCACCGGTGGCCCGGAATGATGTGCTGAAAAAGCATCCCGAAATCCGAGGTATTTTGGAGAGGTTGGCAGGTAAAATCGATACCGACACCATGTTGGAGCTGAACTATGAAGCGGATGTCAATATGAAAGAGCCGGCGACGGTCGCCGAAGAGTTTCTGGAGAAACACGATTACTTCGAGCATAAGCCATCTGGGAGGTGAGATCCTTGGAAACGATCCATGGAGTGTGGACCTATTACTCCCAAAATGCAGGCTATGTGTGGGAGCAATTTTACCGGCACTTTTTGATGTCCGCATACGGGGTTATATTTGCAGCTATAGTAGCTATTCCCGTAGGAATCATGATTGCCCGTTATCATCGGTTGAGCGGCTGGGTTTTGTCCTTGGCCAATATTATCCAAACCGTTCCGGCATTGGCGATGTTGGCTATTCTGATGTTGGTGATGGGATTGGGAGCTAACACTGTGGTGGTTGCACTCTTTTTGTACTCCCTGTTGCCGATTATTAAAAATACCTACACAGGGATTCGCAATGTAGACCATACCTTATTGGAGTCAGGAGAAGCCATGGGGATGACCAAGTTCCAAATCCTGCGGATGGTGGAATTGCCCCTATCTCTGTCTGTCATCATGGCCGGTCTCCGAACCGCCCTCGTAATTGCCATCGGGATTGCCACGGTGGGAACGTTTATCGGAGGTGGGGGTCTGGGTTCGATTATCGTGCGGGGAACCAATGTGACAGACGGGACCGTCATTATCCTGGCAGGAGCGATTCCCACCGCCCTGATGGCTGTGCTAGCGGATATCATGATGGGTTGGCTGGAGCGTCGGCTGTCGCCGGTAGATACCAAAGCGATGAAGAACTCCGCTTGATCCGAAACCACTTCAACGAACAGGGTGAGGGAAATTGCAAAGACAGAGGGGGGTGCATGTGATCTCATCCAACGTGATCTTGGAGAAAAACGTTCCTTGTATCCTACGGGATCAAACCGTGCTTTACGCCGACATTTATCGACCGGACCAACCGGGAACCTTCCCGGTGTTGTTGACCCGGTTGCCGTACAGTAAAGACCTTCCTATGTTTTCACACCGTTATCTCGATCCCAACCGGCTGGTCGGAGAAGGTTATGTGGTCATCATTCAGGATGTTCGGGGTCGATATCAATCAGAAGGGGAATTTCGCCCCTTTCAAGGTGAGGCGGAAGACGGATATGACACGGTGGAATGGGCTGCTTCGTTGCCGTACGCTTCAGGGAAAGTGGGGATGTTCGGTCTTTCCTACTACGGATTCACACAGTTGATGGCAGCAACGGAGCGTCCCCCACATCTGGGCGCTATCTTTCCCGCGATGACCCTGAACGATCTGCGAAAGGGGGTCTTGTTTCACCAGGGTGCTTACGAATTGGGCCTATGGGAAACATGGATCGTGGAATCGATGCTGCCGGATCTCATCAAAAGGAAATATGGAGACACTCCAGCTTATACACAAGCCATGACCCGAATGGCACAAAATTATAACCGGATCGAAGGGTGGGATCGGCACGCCCCCCTGGATGCATGGCCCCTTGTCGAAGAATTGGGTGTGGAGGAATTCTTCCCGGAGTTGCTGAAGCACCATGTGGAAGACGATTTTTGGGAGAAGACATGTATACAAGGCAAGTACGGGCAAATCCGAGTCCCGGCTTATCATGTTGGCGGGTGGTACGATTGCCTGCTGGGTCCCACGTTGGAAAATTTCAGGGAATTGCAGGCAAAGGGCGGGGGTTTGGCGAAGCATCATCAAAAATTGCTTATCGGACCCTGGGGTCACGGCGATTTCAGTTCGGTGGTGGGTGAACGTTCTTTTGGTATCCAGGCTTCCGGCGATGGGATCGATCTTCAGGAAGATCTGAACCAGCTCCATCTTCGTTGGTTTGATTACTGGCTGAAAGGAATCGAGACCCAGGTGATGGAGGAGCCCCCGGTGAAAATCTTTGTCATGGGGATCAACCGGTGGCGAAATGAAGAGGAATGGCCTTTGGCCCGTACTCGGTATGTA
>CAUGKZ010000115.1 GCA_959600065.1 uncultured Kroppenstedtia sp.
GGTGGAACTGCAGAAGCGGTCAGGAGAGGGTACATCGGTGGATAAGGTGGATGAAGAGATCCAGAGACGGTATCAGCAGGCAGCCGGATGACCGCCGGGGAGGGGGTTTATCTCCTATAGGAGATAAAAGTCCGGAGCGGAAGCGTGGTGGAATGGGAGGTTCGAGCGAGGAGCGGAGGGCATTGAGCGGACGAGGAGCGAGCATGGAGCGGACGAGGAGCGGACATTGAGCCGGGGAGAACAGAAGGGGTCATCCCGGCGAAAAAGGAGGCGGGAGCGGATGATTTTTGACTGGCTGGATGAGCAGAAAACCCCAGGATTGACCAAATCGGAGCGGCTGATGGGGGTTTTGTTTGATCTTGGGATGGCAACGGCGGACCAACTACAAGTGATCACTGGATGGAGTAAGCGACAATTGAAGGATGCCCGAGAGGGGATTCGATCCAAGGGAAAAAGCGGAGAACCGAAGGCAGAGGAGCAGTTGCTAAATCAAATGATCAGACAGGTTCGTTCTATAGCAGATGGAGAGATTCCCGCAACGGAACATCAATTGCAGTGGATTCGGAACGGGTTGCGTGCCTTGGCCAAAAGCGAGGTGAAGAAAGACGAGTGGCTCAGGTTCTATACAACTTTTCAACGGGAGGTGGTTATTTACACCCTGGGATCACAGGGGAACCGTTACGTCGCTGATTTGTTGGGGCGGACGCTGGGAAGCTATCGGGAGTTGAGTCCAGGGCAACGGCTTCATACGGTGGGGACCACGGAAATCCTGGTTCGCCTGTTGCGGGCCGGGATTCGTCCCCAGCAGTGGTTGAATACGCGGGAGACAACGGACCGGCTGAAAAGGATCCGGGAACAGTGGAACATGGAGCCGGACGGTCAGGGGAGTTGGGAAGTCAAACGGGAATACATCGGCCCCCACATTCTGCCGGATGCCAGTGTTCAAATAGAGGATCAGTGGTATTGGATCGAGTATGACCGGGGCTCGAAAACCGGTGAAAAGATCCGGGATCAGTTGGATCAATATATCCAGTTACGGGCCAAGCTGGGGAAACCGATAGACCCGGTGGTGTGGGTCACGCCGAACGTGGAGCGGACGGAGGAACTGCGGGACCGGATCTATCCGAAGGTGCTGGCGAAGTATCCAGAAAGTTTTCCGGTTCCGACGATGTACTTTTTCACTGAGGGAGAAGAGACAGAGCTGTTTGTCAATGGAGAGGGGAAGAAGACGGCTGAGGTGGTGGCCGGGGCAAGTGGGGAAGCACAGTTATCTGAAGAGATCCAGCGGATCCAAGAGGAACGGGCTCAGATGGAGGAACAGGTGCAGGAGTTGCGAACGGAACTGGAACGGAAAGAAAGCCGGATCGAATATTTGACCCGGATGGTGGAGGAAAACCAGCGGGGGAAATCGGAGTTGGAAAACTGGATCCGGGGGTTGGTGGAGCATCTTCAGAATCAACAGGGAGGGTTCTTGTCCAAGGTGACACCTGCTCAGTCCTTAGAGGGGTTTGTACAACGTCGGGGGATACCGGAAGGGTTGGAATATACAAAAAGTCATGAGCTATAAGTCTGATATGAAAAATCTTTTTCCACTTGGGGTGTCTTTCGGAATGCTGAAAAAGTTAAGACAAAATTTTGTAACTGCTGCGCCTATGGAAATCGGAAATAGCGAGGGTCATAACGCTGGGTTTCATATGTATGAACGTTTTTTATGTTCAATGGCGGCTTTAAATGGTTGATCAAGTAGTACTCAAGAGCCTTGCGATGTTCTGATTTACTCACCACTATATAAGAGATTCTTCTAAAATTGTGTTTAACATGACTCGTATGAGAATCCATAGTAAAATGGCTACGGATCCGGTCCAATAAGTTGCTGGCACGACCCACATACATCAGAGAGGAGTATCGGTTGAAAAACATGTAGATTCCGGGATCACTGGGTAAATAGCATTTTCTACGTTCCGGATGTAAAATATCGTGAATCCATAGAATCTCGTTTACACTGCCATGTTCAATCTGAATGCAATACCGTTTACACCAAGGCCAATGCCAGAATTGGCTTTCCAACTCCTTTATAGAGGAATTAATTTTTGAACAAAATATATGGCAGTATGTATTGAAATTTTCCTCGAAAACTTCTTTGACTTTATAACGGTATTCAGTTTTCTGATTAACAAGGATATCTTCAGGTTTAAATTTTCCTCCTGTGTGCCAAATAGGTGCATAAGCAACAATGGAAACCACATTTACCCCCTCCTTGTCATTAAAAAAGTATATCCATCACAAAGGGTCATTAGACAAACCTGAAGACCAGAGCGAGTCAAGTCAACGGACAAGCACTACAAATCAAAAAACCTTATCCTAAGCTGTCTTCCTCTTTAATTATCTTTTGAAACCGCTCCAGTAAGTTGATACCCTTTTCTTTTTCAGTCAATATGGATCAAGAAAACAGGGAGAAATGATCCAGGGTGGCCACCTTGGCCCCTCCGACCCTGCGGCCTCCAGACGGGGACCACCGAGATCGGGGAGACCCTGGAAAGGAGAGGATAATGGATGGATTTCATCTGTGGTCGATGCCAGTCGGACATGAACCCAATCGAACGAGACGAAAACCATTTCAAGCTCAAGTGCTGTTCCTGCGGGGCTGAAGAGACCTGGGAGAGGAAACGTCTGCATGGGAGAGTGGTTCGTAGAGACCTAGAAGCCATTCAGGCCGACTATGAGCGGCATGGAATCGAAATTACCCTTTACGAAGCCGAATGCATTTGGAATCGGTATTTCCTGAATCAGCATTACAATCGCCTTCCGCCTCATTGGTCCAAGGCACTGACCGGAATGCGGGGAACGCTCCAGTCTGGCTCCTTAGGTAACGGAGAAGGGATCTATGAAGAAACTAAGAGTATTTGGAGAGGGTTGAGGATGGATTCTATCCGATTTGGAAAATAGCACGCTAGAATCCCGACGGATCACTGTCGGGGTTTTTGTTTGGCTTTTGTTCTTTCTACTTATCTTTCTAGATCCCGAGGCCCGCCGGAGGCGAAGACAAAAGTTTTTCCAGATCGGCGAAGCGAACCCTTGAGCGGACTTACTCTCTCCTCCTTGATTCCTCAAGTGGTAGGTGCCATGGCGATCGGGCTTTCGGATGTGGTATAGATTCAGTGGGTATCACTCAGGAACGGCCTGAGGCGGGAGCGGCGGCCCTTCCTTCCCAGTGTCCACACATGGGATAGGAGGTTTTGCTGTCAATGAAGAAATGGATGGATGAACGTTGAAGGGAGGCATGAATTTTGAGGGGAATCATCGATCGCTTCGAAGATAACGATATTGTCGTGTTGGAACTGCAGGACAAATCGACCGTTGATCTTCCTCGAAAAGAGTTTCCGGAGGGTGTGAAAATCGGGGATGTCGTCTATAAGGAAAACGGGTTCTGGAAGGTCGATCGGAAAGCAACGAAGAAGCGAGAAAAGAAAATTAAAAAGCTCATGGATGAGCTATGGGAGGACTAAGTTTGAGTAAAGCCTTGAAGAGGATTTTGCCGGTACTTCTGGTCACTGTACTGGTTCTTGGATGTGCCAGCCCAACCACAGCTGATAATGTCGAAAAGAACGCTGATGGAAGTCTTACGGTCAAATACATAGATGTGGGCCAAGGAGACTCGACGCTTATTCAGTTTCCATCGGGGAAAAACATGCTGATCGATGGCGGAAGAAATGGACAGGGAAAAGTTGTATTGAAGGAGTTGGAAGAGTCTAATGTGAATCAAATCGATATTTTGGTTGCGACACATCCCGATGCTGATCACATTGGTGGATTGGCTGAAGTGATAAATGGAATCCCTGTAAAAAGCGTTTACGCACCGAAGGTAAGCAACAACACGAAAACATTTGAGGATTTTTTGCAGGCGGTTAAGGATAACGGACTTAGCATCAAAACCGCAAAAGCAGGTGATGATCTTCCAGTTGGGGACGGAGCTACAGCGATTATGGTCGGGCCAGTGAAGGAGTATGCGAAGAGCGATACAAACAGCTGGAGTGCAGTAATCCGGATTGCTCATGGAGAGAATGCATTTCTGATGACGGGGGATGCCACCACGAAGGCGGAAAAGGATATGATCAGGGACGGCCAACCCCTTTCAGCCAAAGTTTTGAAGGTGGGTCATCACGGATCGAACACATCGAGCAGTCCTGATTTCTTGGATGAGGTGAAGCCGTCCCACGCGGTGATCAGTGTCGGGAAAAACTCGTATGGGCATCCGAGTCCCGAAGTATTGGACGCTCTGAAAAACGCTGGATTAACAAATGAGACGATTTATCGAACGGACGAGCTGGGAACTCTAACGATCACCAGTGACGCCGAAAAACTGAAGGTTTCCCATTGATTGAGAAAGCACCCTGTCAGAATCGTTTATCTGACAGGGTGCTTTTTATTGCTCTTCTTCAAAAAGATCTTCGACTGAAACATCCAGAGCGCGAGCTATGGAGAACACAATGGAATCATCGTGTCGATTGTTCTTATCAAACCGAGAGATGGATCCCTGTGGGACGCCGGATTCCTCGGATAGTTTCATCTGGGTCCACCCCTTTTCTTTAAGCAGCTTGTTAAGTCTTGGAACTACTCTAACTTTCATATCTAAATCACTCCTTCAAAGAGATTATACGATATCGAATAAAAAAAGTCTTGACCATACTATATCGCATATCGTATAATGAAATCAAGACGGGATCCAAACAATTTCCGGGGAAGCCGCGCCAAGACTCCCAACCGGGGAGAGCGGGCCAAGGAGGAAACAAAGGAGAGGATCACATGCAAGCACAAAAGTATGGGACAGACTGTTAAGAGGCGTACGAAGAACGGTAAATAAAAATACCGCTCTACCATGGGCGGGGAATCAAAGGAGGGGATCCCATGAAGAAAGTGGGGAAATGGGAAAGCTTCAAAGATTGGTGGAATAACACTAAGTTTGAGGTTTCTATTAAGGCGATATTTGTTTTCGCAGTAGTCGTCTCCTTTTCTCACACCATTGAACTATACCGCTCAGTCGGCTTTGACGTCGATATAGATTGGATAAATAACCTTCTTGGAGTGGACTTTATTAATCTTGCCCTATTCGCGACCTTGGCCGCTGAAGCTGCTTTCGCGGTTGGGCTATGGGGATTATACGAAGCATATGAGGAAAGAAAAGGCTTTCCGAGCGTGAAAGAGTACTGGCAAATATGGACACTCTTTGGGTGTGGCCTTCTCGTCGTTGGATGGTCGAATGTTGGGGGAACTGTTGGTTATGACTTTATTATCGGTCAACCAGTAAAAGGGATCGTATTAGGTTGTTCGATTCCTGCATTTGTCTTGGGTACAGTTCTTGTAAACTTTAAGCGCAAGCATCCGAATGGTACGGAGGACACAAACGAAGGCACACAAACTAATTTACAAGAGACAGCAAATATCACTTGGCATGAGCAAACAAAGGTGACACCTACACTAAACGAAAACGAACAAAGTGAGAATACTCCCACTCCAACCATCCAGAAGAATCCGAAGGAAGAGAAAGAAAAAGAAGTCTTTGTGGAAAGTGTTCATGAGGAAATGGAGAAGGAAGCCTTGGCCACTCAACCAGAAAAGCAAGGGGAAAAAGTATCCATCTCTTCAGCCGAGAATGATGAACAAGAGACGATCTCCAGCCCGGAGGCAAAGGGCGAAATTCAAAAAAGCGAACACGAGACGGAGAAAAAAGAGGAAAAGCAACCCGCAAGTCTGGATGAAAAGCGAGATGAAATGGCTCACGTTGAAAAAATTGCTCGGGACATCTGGAAGAAGGAAGGGAAGCGTCCTGGGAGAGTAAAGATCGAGACGGAAACCCGTTGTAGTGAAAAAACGTCCCGTAAAATTGCTAAGAAATTGTTAGAAGAAGAAAAAAGAAAAGCAAAGGCAGGCTGATCCTCCAAAGACGGGAGAGAAGGTAAATTCCTTCTCTCCCGTCTTTTTAGTTTGTACCGGTTTGGTACCGGATCATGGTACCGGATCATGGTACCGGGAGGATGGTACCGGGAAGAT
>CAUGKZ010000116.1 GCA_959600065.1 uncultured Kroppenstedtia sp.
GTGAATGGAGACCGCACCGGCGGCGACTGCCTCATTTTTCTCTGTATCCGTAAACCCGCCTTCAGGCCCGATCACCACTAGCATGGCATCCCCTGCTGCCGTCTCCTGCAACACTTCTCCCAGGGGACGTCCTCCTTTTTCATAGGCGAAGAGAACCCGATCATAGGCATGAAAACGCTCCAGCAAGGACCGCCAATCCATCACGGTTTCCACGCGGGGGATTTGACCCCGTTGGGACTGTTCCGCCGCTTCCTTGGCGATCCGTTGCCAGCGCTCCTTCTTCTTGCTCGCTTTTTTCCCGTCCAATTTCACTACAGTCCGGGCGGAGGTGAAAGGGAGAAAAGAAGCAGCCCCCAATTCGGTCCCTTTCTGTAATACCCACTCCCATTTGTCCCCTTTGGTGAGAGAGGCGGCAACGTCCACCCGGATCCGGGGCTCTCCACGGGAGGGCAAAGTCTCCAGTATGCGACACTGTGCTTCCCCTTCACTTACAGACTCCAGTTCAGCTAGATAGTCAGTTCCCTTGCTGTCACAACAGAGCAACCGATCTCCCGCCCGCATGCGCATCACATTTTTAATATGGTGAACATCATCGCCGCGGACCGTCAGCCAGTCCGGGCCGATCTGAGTTGAATCAACAAAATATCTTTGCATCCCGTCCGCTCCCAATACATTATCACGTTTGAGCAGTCATCGCCACCCAATCCCCTTCCTGCAACCGATCGGTCACCTGTAAACCAACCCGGCTCAGAGCCCTTACGACATCTTTCTCTTTTTGGACGATCACACCCGAGGCGATAAACCATCCACCAGGTTGGATCACCTGGGGCAGATCATCGGTGAATTGGAGGATGATTTCCGCCAATATATTGGAAATCACCCCATCCGCCGACTCTCTCACTCCCTGGAGAAGATTTCCTTGCCGAACGGCGATCCTTTGCTCCAAACCGTTGAGACGAACATTTTGACTCGTACTCTCCACCGCCAAGGGATCCAGATCCAACGCCAATACTTCTCTTGCACCCAGGCAGGCGGCTGCGATGCTCAACACCCCGCTACCGCAACCGACATCGATCACTTTCTGCTCGGGTTGAAGCTGGCGTTCCAACAATTTCATGCTAAGGATCGTGGTGGGATGAGCCCCAGTCCCAAAAGCCATGCCAGGATCTAGTTGGATCACCTTTTCTCCGGTTGAAGCGGGTTCGTAAGTTTCCCAGTGAGGTTTGACTGTTAAGCGATCCGTCACTCGAATCGGTTTGTAATAGGCTTTCCAGGCCTCAGCCCAGGATTCCTCCGCCACCTTTTCCAAAACGACGGTTGCCGGTCCCGGATTCAAACCGAATTGTCTCAAGTGACCCATCCTCTCCACCAGTTGTTGTGGCAAGGCATCATCGAAAGAGGCTGCAGGAAAATATCCGGAGATCCAAACCCCTTCCTCCGGATATTCATGAGGAGATAAGGCGATGATTTCCCCAAAGGGCGTTTCCCACTCCTTGTGTAACACAGACGCATCCAACACCGCCGTTCCTTCGGCACCCACTTCCAGGAGCAGATGGGATACCGCCTCTTCCGCTTCAGATGTGGTATGCACACGAACTTCGATCCAATCCAACCGACTCACTCCCCCTACAAAAAAACGGGCAGTCTGCCCGTCTCACCAAAAACAGGTGGATCCGAACTCCCACTGGACCCGGATCCACCCTTCACCCTGGTTATACACCAGTATTGCCTGCAATCAATCCCCAGTAAACGCCCGTTTCATTTTATCAAAGAAACTGCCGTTCTGCTCGGAAATGTAATCTCCACTCAGATTGCCAAACTCGCGCAACAGTCGCTTCTGTTCTTCCGACAATCCGGTAGGGGTGACCACTTTGACCTGGATCTGCTGATCTCCATATCCCCTGCCGTAGAGCCGGGGAACTCCTTTGCCGCGAAGCCGGAATTCCGCTCCCGTCTGAGTCCCGGCAGGGACTTTGATCTTAGCCCGCCCCTTGAGGGTGGGAACGACAATTTCATCTCCGAGAGCGGCTTGGACAAAGGTGATCGGTAGCTCACAGGTAATATCATCCCCCTGCCGTTTGAAAAAGTCATGGGGTCTGACCTTAATCGTGATATACAGATCACCGGGAGGACCTCCGTTTTGACCCGGTTCACCCTCTCCGGACACGCGCAACTGTTTTCCTTCATCAATCCCCGACGGAATGTTGATATGGATTTTGCGCCGCTTCTTCACTTGTCCGGAACCGCTGCAGTCCTCACATTTTTCTTTGATAATCTTGCCTCGCCCACTACAATCCTGACACACTCGTTTGTTTACGATCCGGCCAAAGGGCGTATTTTGCACAGTCTCCGACTGACCCGTCCCTTGGCAACGGGAGCAGGTCTCCGGATGAGTTCCCGGTTTGGCTCCACTGCCATGACAATTTCCGCAAGTCTCCGTCCGCGGAATAGAAATATCCATCTCTCGACCGAAAACAGCATCCTTAAAGTCGATCGTCAGCCGATACTCCAGATCGGCACCTTGGCGTGGAGCATGGGGATTGCGACGGCCACCGCCACCAAAAAACATATCAAAAATGTCCCCAAATCCAAAATCACCAGCCCCAGCTCCTGGGTTGAAACCACCAAATCCACCTGCTCCCGCCCCGGCAGCACCTGGATCTGCAGTCCCAAAGCGGTCGTAATTAGCTTTCTTTTGAGGGTCCCGGAGAACTTCATAGGCTTCGGTCACTTCTTTGAACTTCTGTTCCGCATCCGGTGACTTGTTCACGTCGGGGTGATATTGTCGGGCCATTTTGCGGTAGGCCTTTCGAATATCTTCGCTGGATGCATCCCGGGCAACACCGAGGGCTTCGTAGTAGTCCTTGCTCACCGGATCACCTCCTCTGTTTCACAGGATATGTCTGCAGGCAACGAAAGGTCCTCTGTCCATTGAATAACCAGAGAAGTCAAAGCCGAGCACTCTTGTGTCGACTTTGACTTCCCATTCGGGAATCCAATTATTTCTTTTGATCTTCATCATCCACTACTTTATATTCGGCATCTACCACGTCATCATCCTTCTTTTCATCGCTGGTTTTTTCTGTTTGTTGCTGAGCCTCTTGATAAAGTTTGACAGACAGTTCCTGCACCACTTTTTCCAACTCTTCCGAGGCCTGTTTGATAGCTTCAGTATCGTCGCCTTCTAGAGTTTTTTTCAGCTTCTCTTTCGCCTCGTCCGCTTTGGACAGTTCGGCTTCATCCACCTTATCCCCCAAATCTTTCAGGGTTTTCTCGGTGAGAAAGATCATTTGATCCGCCTGGTTGCGAATCTCCACCTGTTCTTTTCGTTTCTGATCCTCTTCGGCATATCGTTCCGCGTCTTGAACCATCTGTTCGATCTCCTCATCGGAGAGACCGCTGGAAGATTTGATGGTGATGTTCTGGCTCTTCCCCGTAGCCTTGTCTTTGGCAGAAACATTGACAATCCCATTCCGGTCGATCTTAAAGGCCACCTCGATCTGTGGAATGCCCCGAGGAGCCGGAGGAATATCAGACAGTTGGAACCGACCCAGGGTTTTGTTGTCGGCGGCCATCTCCCGCTCCCCTTGTAGGACATGGATATCCACCGCAGTCTGGTTGTCGGCGGCAGTGGAGAAGATCTGGGATTTCTCTGTGGGGATCGCTGTGTTCCGTTCAATCAGTTTGGTAGTGACACCGCCCAGGGTTTCAATTCCCAGGGAGAGAGGCGTCACATCCACCAGCACCACATCTTTGACATCTTCGGAAAGGACCCTGCCCTGAATGGCAGCCCCCATAGAGACGACCTCGTCAGGGTTGACCCCTTTGCTCGGAGCTTTGCCGGTCAGGTTCTGGATCGCTTCCTGAACCGCTGGAATCCGGGTGGAACCTCCCACTAGGATCACGCGGTCGATTTCCGACGGTTCCAGCTGGGCATCCCGAAGAGCCTGGCGGGTAGGCCGCATCGTCCGTTCCACCAGTTCGGCAGAGAGTTCCTCAAATTTAGCACGGGTCAGGGTAACTTCCATGTGCTTCGGACCGGAAGAATCCGCCGTCAGGAAAGGAAGAGAGATGTTGGTGGTCAAGACACCGGACAAATCTTTCTTCGCTTTTTCGGCTGCATCTTTCAACCGTTGCAGGGCCATCCGATCGTTGGACAGATCGATGCCGTTCTCTTTCCGGAATTCATCCAGCAGATAGTCGATGATCACCTGGTCGAAATCGTCCCCTCCCAGGCGGTTATCCCCGCTGGTGGCTTTCACTTCAAACAGGCCGTCTCCGATATCCAAGATGGAAACGTCGAAAGTTCCCCCACCTAGGTCGAAAACCAGAATGGTCTGTTCCTCGTCTTTTTTGTCACTGCCGTAGGAGAGAGCGGCAGCAGTCGGCTCGTTGATAATCCGCAAAACTTCCAACCCGGCGATCTTTCCTGCATCTTTAGTAGCTTGACGTTGGCTATCGTTGAAGTAAGCCGGGACCGTGATCACGGCCTGAGTCACTTCTTCTCCCAGATACGCTTCTGCATCGGTTTTCAGCCGTTGCAGGATCATCGCTGAAATTTCCTGGGGTGTATACTCTGTGTCCCCGATTTTCTCCTTGTGTCCGGTTCCCATATGACGCTTGACAGAGCTGACCGTATTGTCCGGATTGGTGATGGCTTGCCGTTTGGCAGCTTCCCCCACCAAGCGCTCACCTGATTTAGAAAATCCCACAACGGAGGGAGTGGTCCGTCCCCCTTCCGCATTTGGAATCACCTTCGCTTCGCTTCCTTCCAAAAAAGCTACGCAAGAGTTGGTGGTTCCTAAGTCAATCCCGATCACTTTTCCCATCGAAGTTGTACCTCCTTCTCGGACTCCTGTACCAAATCAAACGGTAGATTGTTCACCGCGAATTTCAAGTGCTCACTTTCACCATCGCAGGACGGATCACACGTTCCTTGAAACGATAGCCTTTCTGCAATTCTTCCACAACCATCCCCGATTTCACACCCTCAGCCTCCACTTGCATCACGGCATTGTGTTCGTGGGGATTAAACTCTTTTCCTTCCGCTTCAATCGGACTCAAACCATGCTCCTCAAGGGTATGTAACAGCTGTCTGGAGATCATGTCCACACCCTTGTGCAGAACTTCAGCCTCTTCACTCTTAGCCCCTGCACCCAACGCCCGCTCCAGATTGTCTATCACGGGAAGGAGAGATTCCACTAAGGGAGAAGCGGCATATTTGGCCAAGTTCTCCTGGTCTTTGCGGGTACGGCGTCGAAAGTTTTCCATGTCGGCCCGTGCTCTGAGGAGACGCTCGTAATTTTCTTCCGCTTCTTTCTTCCAGTGATTCGTTTCCTCTTTGGCTCGTTCCAGCTCTTTCTTCAATCCATTTAACACCTCTGCATCTTGAACAGGAGGCGGAGAAGTAGGATTTGATGTCTCTTCAAAAACGGGCTGTTCCGGCTTCGACACCTCATCAAGGACAGGTTTTTCCGGATTCGGCACGTCTTTTTCCGTCACTTTCTCCTCAGGTTCCCTCTCCTCGGCTTCTGTATTCTCTGTCCATCCCATCTCCTGTCGTTCCCGTGCTTCCTTGGCTTTTCTCAATTCCCTCGCGGTTACGGGACGGCGTCGGGAATCACCATCCGGGTTGAAATCATTGGAAGTCATGGTTTCACCTCATACTTTCTGCATCCACAGGTCGCATTTTCACCACAGTATGGATTCTCAGGATGGCGGTGCTGACTTCTCCGGCTACCTGCAGTGCATGATATTTTACCGGCAAGGGGTCCACAACCCCCATGTCCACCATGTCACAAACAGCGCCCCGGTCACAGTCAATTCCGAGGGAGGCGGTCTGCCGTTTCCACTGGAGGGCCTTCACCTCTTCCACTTTCTCCAGGGGATTGAAGCCGGCATTGGCCACGACTTGGGATATCGGTCTGTGAAGGGCTGCCGCCACAGCGGCCACCCCGAAAGCTTCCATTCCCTGTACAGTATCCCCGTACTTCTCCACTTCACGCGCCAATGCTAATT
>CAUGKZ010000117.1 GCA_959600065.1 uncultured Kroppenstedtia sp.
TTTGGAGTAGAAAAAGAGAGCTCCTTTTCCCACCCGGTGTATAATGATGGCGGTTACGAACAGTGTCTCTTTGTGATCGGTCTGGGAGTCTGTCCCGATCACCATTTTATAAATGGCATTTCGATCTTCATCGATATAGGCATAAATCTCGGAGATCATTTGCTCCAGACGGATCCGACCCCTGCGTGGATGATAGAACTGCAACTTCCATTCGCCTCCGAAGTTCCGGGCGTTGCCGGCTAGTTTTCCCCTGTGGGTTCAGTTCCCCGTCACTTCATCCAGTCGGTTGCTTAAGAAAGCAAATTCCTCCAGCGATAGGGTTTCTCCTCGCCGCTTGGGGTCAATCCCCGCCTCCAGCAACACCCGAGAGAGAATCGCTTTTTCCTGTCCAAGCACAGCTCCTGTACTCAGGGCATTTAGGAGTGTCTTGCGCCGCTGGCCGAAAGCCGCCCGGATCACACGGAATAACAAAGCTTCATCCCGAACTTCCACTGGTGGTTGCTCACGGATCTTCAGTTGGATCACAGCGGAATCCACTTGGGGGCGGGGGACAAAAACATGGGCCGGGACCTTGGTAACCCATTCCGTTTCCGCATAATACCGAGCGGCAACCGTAATCGAACCGTAGGCTTTGCTTCCAGGGGAAGCGGTGAGACGTTCTGCCACCTCTTTTTGAATCATGATCACGATCCGATCCAGCGGAAGTTTTTCCTCCAACAACCGCATCAGGATCGGAGTCGTGACATAATAGGGAAGGTTGGCCACTACACTGATCCGATGGCAGTCCCCCAGGTAATCCCGCAACAGCCTGGTCAGATCCAAATTCATCACATCGCCGTGAAGGATATGGACATGAGGTTGTTCTGAGAACAGACTGCTGAGAACCGGAATCAGCCGATCATCCAATTCCACTGCGACCACCTGACCGGCTGCCATCGCCAACCGTTCGGTCAGGGCCCCGATCCCTGGGCCGATCTCCAACACTCCGGCTTCCGGGTCTAGTCCCGCGGCCTCGATCATCTGATCCAGTATCCGGGGATCTGTAAGAAAATGCTGACCCAGGCTTTTCTTCAGTCGCAATCCCTTTTCTGCCAACAATTGGCGTGTCCGTTCCGCAATCCTGACTTCATCCATCCTCTTCATCCTCTCCCACTCTGTGCAACGCTTCTTCAAATTCCTTTGCTGTGATGTGCAAGAGATGAAGACGGCGAAAGAATTGCTTGGCGTTTCCGTATCCAATCCCCAGGGCTACAGCAAGCTTTTCCCGGAGCAGCCGGGATTTTGGATGACCGACCAGCCCCGCCTCCCGATATCTTTCCCAGGAAACGCCGGTGGCAAACGGTTCTCCTGCTTCATGACGAGCCTTTGCCAACGCCTGACGAATCACTTCCGGAGCGGCATGTTCCACTCCGAGTCCGTGAGCACCCCTCGCTTCCTCCTGGGAGATGAAGGCATGTTTGCAACCAGGCACCTCCCGGGAGACGATGCGTCGGATTCGCTCTCCGGCTCCGTCGGGATCGGTCAGGATAATCACCCCCCGCGCATCCAGGGCCCGCTTCACCTCGGCGATCACATCGGAACCTACTGCCGATCCCCGGGTCTCAATGGTATCTGCACGAACTGCCCGACGGAGAGCTTCTGTATCATTCCGTCCCTCTACGACAATCACTTCTTTAACCGATAGCTGTTGAATAATTCCCACCCTTTTCCTATGTAACCACAACGGAGATTACCCACCCCCGTTGTTCAGCCTGCATCCTCGATCCGAAACAGACGGTTGGCGTTTGCAAAAGTCTGACGGGCCAGTTCTTCCAAAGGCATCTGCCGCAGCTCTGCAATTTTCTCCGCCACCAGCCGGACATAGCCGGACTCGTTTCGCTTGCCCCGATAGGGGTGCGGTGCAAGGTATGGAGCATCAGTCTCCACCACCAGACGGTCCAGGGGAACCTGGACGGCGATCTCTTTGGGGAGTTTGGCGTTTTTAAAGGTGACGGGGCCTCCCAGTCCGATATAAAAATTCATATCCAGACATTGGCTGGCGATCTCCCAGTTCCCACTGAAACAATGCATGACTCCGCCCACCTCTTCCGCCTTTTCCTCCCGCAGGATCTGGATCACATCCGCATCCGCTTCCCGGTTATGGATAATGATGGGCATGTCCAGCTCCCGGGCCAGACGGATCTGTTGGCGGAAGACACTCTCTTGCACTCCCTTCGGTGATTCGTCCCAGTGGTAGTCCAAACCCATCTCACCCAGTGCCACGACCTTGGGATGATTCGTTAAGGATTCGATCCAGTCCAGATCCTCCTCTGTACAGTGAATAGCATCCACAGGATGCCAGCCTACAGCTGCATACATAAAATCATAAGTTTCCACTAGCTTCAAAGTCTCTTCAATGGTCTCACGGTTAAAACCGACATTGAGGATCCGGGTGACTCCCTGCTCCTGGGCCCGTCGGATCACTTCTTCCCGATCTGAGTTAAATTGTTCATCATTCAAGTGGGTATGACTGTCAAAAAGCACGGTCTCCCTCCTGTCTCTTTTGTACGGAAATCGTTGTATATGGTCAGGCCTGTTGATTAGCCCTATTTTAGGGTGGGGAGATTGTGCCCTCCTACAAGGAAGTGAAGACATGCCGCTCCAATTCGGACCATTGGCGGGCAGGAGGGAAGCAACACAAAATGAATGTTGTCCCTAGAAACGTTGTGGTACCCGCGTTTTCGGGATGAGGTTTCACATTCCGGCATCAAATTTCTGATGATCCAAAATCCCTCCATGTGAAACCCCACCCTCCCTGTCAAGGGTTTTTTCACAACACTTCAGGCACCCTCTTGTAAGACTCTCCGCCGGGTCGGATGGCTACCTTTATTCCAGGGCTTCAGCTCCTTTGGATTGTAGTGCCTAGGTGCTTCCTTAATCTAGAGCTTCAGCTCCTTTGGATTGTAGTGCCTGGGCGCTACCTCTATTCCAGGGATCGTTTGGGCAGCACACGACTCCCTTCCACCACCCATTTTCTGGTTTATCGACAACTCTCCCTATAACCACTTTATCACAAGCTGTTTTGTGGATCAGCGAATAGGAGCTTGAAATCATTCAAAGGCTTCACTTTTATATCCGCTCGCCCCACCACTTCCGAGACTTTGATCGCCCCAAGGTCTCGGCTGTCCCGGCTGTTAGGCCGATTATCCCCCAGAACGAACAGATGCCCCTTTGGAACGACCGTCTCCGGCATCCGACTCTTGACTTGCGGACCTGCAAAGGAGTCCTTGGGAATATATGGTTCTGTCAGGGGTTTGCCGTTTCGAATCACCCGCCCCCCTTCCAAGGTGATGCGATCCCCCGGTTTTCCGACGACCCGTTTGATAAAATCCCGATTCTCATCGGTGTGAAAAACCACAATATCTCCATATTCCGGTTCGGACACGTGATAAATCCACATATTGACGATTAACAGTTCTTCCCCTTTGAAGGTAGGATACATCGATTCCCCATGTACCTCATAAGGGGCAAACAGGAACACCCGGACCACGAGCATCAAGATCGCTGCTACCAAGATCGCAGTCAACCATTCATTGACCGCTTTTCTCGCTTTCTTTCCCAACCCGACCCCCTCCAAACTCTCTTATAGATCTCTCTTCAGGGCTGTTGATTAACCATAAAGCGACGACCCTTTCGCTCCTCCCCTTACCCCCATCGTAAATGCTTGAGGGGACGAGGGTGGTGGGACGGCTCCGATCTCTTGCCAAGAGCGCAAAGGCTCTTCACCGTCCCACCACCCCAACCTTATTTTTCACCCAAAATATGGATAGTCAACACGCCTGATCTCTCTTTTCTTCGACTCCCGGCAATCCAGTACCTGCCGACATCTCCCAGCTCTCGGAAATTTGTGTCACAGAATCCCCATTAAGAAGAAAAAGATCCCCGCCGGAAGCTCGGCGGGGTGGTACATCATTTCACCCGGGTCCCATTGGGAATGTCACCGGATACCGTGGACAATACGAGATGATCCCCCTCCTTGGCGGCTAGCACCATGCCTTGAGAGAGCTCTCCCCGAAGCTTGACTGGCTTCAGGTTGGCAACGATGATTACCTTCTTCCCTTCCAGTTCTTGCGGTTCATAGTGCTGGGCCACTCCAGCCACCACTTGACGGGTTTCGGTACCGAGATCCAATTGCAGTTTTAAAAGTCGATCGGCACCCTGGATCTTCTCCGCACTCCGGACTTGCGCCACCCGGAGGTCGACTTGATTGAAATCCTCAATGGAAATCACAGACGACTCCTCGGCTTGTTTCCTTTCTTTCCTTTTCTGAGCGGGAGGTTCTTCATTTCCATCGTTAACAGTATTTACAGGGACTCCCCCCATCATCCGCACAATCTCCTTGGCCTCTTCTTCCACATCGAGTCGAGGAAAGAGAGGTTTCTGTTTATTGATGTGGGTACCGGCTGGGAAGGATCCGAAGCGGTACAGGCTGTCCCAGGAAGTAAACTCACCGGCAGAGATCCCCAGTTGCTCCCACATCCGGGCCGGTGTCTGCACCAGAAAAGGTTGGATGAGAATACTTGCCATGCGCAAGCCCTCCACCCCATGATACAGAACCGATTCCAACCGGGGTTGATTGGCAGGATCCTTAGCCAATTCCCAAGGCATGGTCTCCTCCAGGTAACGGTTGATTCCATGAACCAGTTCCCAGATCGCCATCATCGCCACGGAGAACTGCAGTTTTTCCATGGCTGCTTCCACCTTCTGCACCGTTGTTTGGGCCAATTGTTCCAGTTTTTTATCCTCCTGGGTCGACTCTGCCTGGCGCGAAGGCACCACTCCATCAGAGTACTTTTGCACCATCGTGAGGGTGCGGTGCAACAGATTTCCCAGATCATTGGCCAGATCGGCGTTGACCCGTTCGATAAAGCCTTCCGGTGTAAAGACGCCATCAGAACCGAAGGGAACCTCTCGCAGCAGATAATAACGCAATACATCCAGCCCATAGCGGTCGATGAGGGGAAGCGGGTCCACCACATTTCCCTTGGATTTGGACATTTTTCCGTCCTTCATCTGGAAGAATCCATGTCCGAACACTTTTTTGGGAAGCGGCAGATCCAGAGCCATTAGTAGAATGGGCCAGATCACCGTATGGAAGCGGATAATATCTTTGCCCACCAAGTGGACATCGGCAGGCCAATAGGTTTGGTATTTGGAATCCTCCTCCGTTCCGTAACCCAGAGCCGAGATGTAATTGGTCAGAGCATCGATCCAAACATACATCACATGTTCGGGATGGCCCGGCACCGGAATCCCCCAATCAAAGGTCGTTCGGGAAACAGCCAGATCTTCAAGCCCAGGTTTGATGAAGTTTTGGATCATCTCGTTTTTCCGGGATTCCGGCTGGATAAATTCCGGATTCTCCTCGTAATACTGGAGAAGGCGATCCGCATATTTGCCCAATCGGAAAAAGTAGGATTGCTCCCGAACCTTTTCTACGGGACGATGACAATCGGGGCATTTTCCGTCCACCAGCTGACGCTCCGTCCAGAAGGATTCACAGGGGGTGCAGTACCAACCCTCGTACTCATCCAAATAGATATCCCCCTGATCCAATAGGCGCTGAAACAGCTGTTGAGCCACTTTTTTATGCCGATCCTGAGTCGTCCGGATAAAATCGTCGTAGGAGATCTCCAAGGCATCCCACAATTTGCGGATGTCCTGGACGATTCCATCTACAAATTCCTGAGGGTCCATCCCCTGCTCCTTCGCCCGACGCTCAATTTTCTGGCCGTGCTCATCCGTTCCGGTCAGATAGAGGACATCATAGCCTCTCAACCTTTTGTAACGGGCCATAGCATCCCCCGCCACCGTCGTATAGGCATGTCCGATGTGCAATTTGTCATTGGGGTAATAAATCGGGGTCGTAATGTAAAAAGAAGGCTGGCTCATTGAAGAATCACTCCCTTGATATACAAATTGAGGCGTGTTGATTAGCCACATTTTAGGCAGGAAATCAGGCCGGGATGGTGGGACGGT
>CAUGKZ010000118.1 GCA_959600065.1 uncultured Kroppenstedtia sp.
ATCACGGAGGAGGTCTGCTGGACCCACGGGGAAGGGTGGACCCACCGGCAGTCCTATGTGGGGGAGTCCGCCAACCTGTTGACAGAAAGCCTTCATCAGAGAACCGGAGTGGAAGTGACCTGCGAAGATTTCGCCGTCCGGGGTGAGGATGTGTTGGTACGGGACATCACGGTGACCAACCGCTCGGATCATCCGGTTCCGGTGCGGTTCTTCTGGTACTCCTCCCTGACGATGATGGAGAACCGGCTCTACAACAGCGTCGCCTTTGACCGGAAGGGGGAAGCCCTCGTCCACTTCCGCCATCAGTATGCCTGTGCCATCGGGGCGGATCGTGCCGTCTCCGGGTTCCAGGCGGGAAATGCCTTGGAAGCCGCCGCCAGGGGAGAGTTGACGGGCACGGAGATCGCGATGGAGACCGAAGGGGCCCTCTCCTGGGAGCTGGGGGAGCTGCCACCGGGGGAGAAGTTCCGATTGCCTCTTTTCTTGGCTTTCGGTGATGGGGTGGATGGAGCGCTGGCCTGTCTGAACCAAGCCCGGGAACAAGGGGCGGACCGGATGCGGGAGAGGACCCTCGCCTATTGGCGGGAATATCTGTCCCGGGCCAAACCTGTGCAGACCGGAGAGGAAGAGATCGACCGGCTCTACCGGCGCTCCCTGATCGTGTTCAAGCTGATGAGTGATGAGCGTCACGGCAGTCTGATCGCCGCGCCGGAGTTTGATGAGACCTTCAGCCGGTGCGGGGGGTATGCCTACTGTTGGGGTCGGGACGCCGCCTACATCACCACGGCGATTGACCGGGCGGGGTATCACGATATGGCCCGGGACTTTTATCGCTGGACAGTGACCGCCCAGAGCCCCGACGGCTCCTGGCAACAGCGCCACTACCTGGACGGCCGCCTCGCTCCCCACTGGGGGCTGCAGATCGATGAACCGGGCTCCATCCTGTGGGGGATGTGGCAACATTACCTGGAAACCGGAGACCGCTCTTTCCTGGAGGAAATATGGCCGGCGATTCGGAAAGGGGCCGACTTCCTCGTCGGATTTATCGATCCGGAGACGGGGCTCCCCCGTCCCAGCCGGGACCTGTGGGAGGAGCGGGAGGGGGAGCACACCTACTCGGCGGCGGCGGTGTACGGCGGCTTGACCGCAGCGGCGGCAACGGCCCGGGAGCTGGGGTACGGGGAGGAAGCGAAGCGTTGGTCCGGGGCGGCCGCCTCCCTTCAGGCCGCTGCAGATCGGCTCTTGTGGAATCCGGAGCGAAACTCCTTTCTCCGGGGCATCAAACTGGCGGTCTCCCGGGAGGAATACGAAGCCGCCCGGTCCAGGGGCATCCGGACCACTTCCGAGACCGATGACAAAGGGTACACCACCCATCGTCTGTGGGCTGATCCCGTGATCGATGTCAGTCTCCTCGGAGTCAACCTTCCTTTTGAACTTTTTAACCTCAGCGATCCACGGGTGAAACAGACCGCCGCCGCCGTCGAAGAAGCCCTCGGCCAAAGCCCCGTCGGCGGGATCCAGCGCTATGAACAGGATCCCTACATCGGGGGCAACCCCTGGATCCTGACCACGCTGTGGCTGGCCCAGTTCAAGTTTAAAGCCGGAGATGTGGCGGGCGGGGAGAAACTCCTCCGCTGGGCGGTGGAGCATCGCACCTCCCTGGATCTGCTGCCGGAGCAGGTGGACAAACAGACGGGCCAACCCGCCTGGGTGGTCCCCCTCACCTGGTCCCACGCCATGCTGGTGCTGACGGTGCTGGACTGGATGGAGGCGAGGGGAAAAGCAGAAGTGAAAATGGAGACGGTGGAGTGAAAAAAGGCGGCCTGAGGGCCGCCTTTTTTCTGCGGGGTGGGCGGTATGGGGAAGGATTCAGGATACTCTTTGGAATCACCCATTAGAAACGTAGTGAAAAAGCCATTCATACCCATAGGGCACAAGTCTCGCCAGGTCACTCCGTTCCCGGTCTCGCTATGCACTCACCAGCACAAGTCTCGCCAGGTCACTCCGTTCCCGGTCTCGCTATGCAGGGAGGGTTGGGTTTCACATGGAGTGATTTTGGATCGTCAGAACAACGAAAACGACATGTGAAACCCAATCCCGACCGCTTTCAAAGGCAGTAAATCACAACGCTTGTAGAAGTAGGGCAAACAGGGAGCACATCTCACCATGTCGCTTCGCCCCGGGTATTGTAAGGAATGGCAGCCGTTCCGCCATCCGGAGGTTTTTCGTCAAGAGAGTGAAGGATATGTTAAACTGAAGCGGGCGACATCTGCCCGCAAAAGAGTGTCGGAAACCCACCACTCTTAAAAAAACACTAGGGGACCGAAAAGCATAGCTACCACCTCCGTGGATCGGGAGAAGTTGATCCCAGAGGTCTTTTCCACGTCCCCCTTTAATTGAAAGGGGTTTTTTCATGGAATTCAGAATACCCGAGCGGGTGGAACGTCTGGGAGTGGACATCGGGCGGCACGAACTCCGCTATCATCGGAAGCGGGTGGCCGTCACCCGGGAGTTCACCTTTGACGCCGCTCACCATTTACATCTCTACGAAGGAAAATGCAAGAACCTTCACGGTCACACCTACCGGCTGGTGATCACCGTCAGCGGGTTTGTCGATGAAGTCGGGATTGCCGTTGATTTCGGGGAAATCAAAAGGATGTACAAGGAGGAAGTTGAAGCCCGGCTGGATCACCGTTATCTCAATGAAGTCCTCCCCAACATGAACACCTCCGCAGAAAACATCATCGTTTGGATCTGGGAGGTGTTGGATGACCGGCTGGAGCGGGATGGATGGAAAAAACGGGGGCACCGTCTGGAAGAGTTGGTCCTCTATGAGACACCCACCAGCCGGGCCACGATGAAAAGGGAGTGGATGGAGGCGGAGGAGTCCGATGAATAATTGGGAACTGCCGCAACCGGCGGAATACCGGGCCTGGAAACTTCCGATGGTGGAGATCTTCGAAACGGTGGAAGGAGAAGGAAACGGGGCGGGCTATCCCACCGTCTTTATCCGGGTGTTTCACTGCAATCTCCGGTGCACCTGGTGTGATACCCCCTACAGTTATGCCCCCGCCCGGCCGGAGTTTGAGGCGACGATTGAAGAGATTCTGGAGTGGGTGAGGCGCTATCCGAGCCGGAGGATCTGCCTGACGGGTGGGGAGCCGCTGATGCACCGCGAGAAATCGGCTGCCTTGTTGGCCGCCCTCGCCGATTTGAATCAGGTGGAGGATGTCCATGTGGAGACCAACGGGGCGATTGACCTGGCTCCCTTCGACCGTCTTCGCAGGGAAGGAGGGAAGCAACGGGAAAAAATCCGTTTCATCATGGATTACAAGCTGCCCGCTTCCGGGGAGGAGCACCGCATGGTGCGGGACAATTTCCGGGTGTTGACAGATCGGGACGAGGTCAAGTTTGTCATCGGGGATCAAGAGGATTTCCGTGCCGCCGTCCGTGTGATGCAAGAGTGCCACCGGGAAGGGCAGATTCTCTTCAGTCCGGTGTTTGAAACCCTGCCTCCGAGAAAGCTGGTCGAATGGGTGCTGGCGGAACCTTTGCCCCAGGTGAAAGTAAGCCTGCAACTTCATAAATGGATTTGGGATCCTGCGGAAAGGGGTGTCTGAAAACATGGCTGAAAAAGCGGTGGTGGTGCTGAGCGGAGGGTTGGACAGCACCACCTGCATGGGGTTGGCACGGGAGGCAGGTTATGAACTGTATCCCCTCACTTTTCATTACGGGCAACGCCACGACCGTGAGGTGGAACAAGCCCGGAAAGTGGCGAAGCATTTCGGGGTGAAGAAACACCGGGTGGTGGACATGGGCTTTCTGCGTCAGATCGGCGGGAGCGCACTGACGGATGACAAGATGGAAGTACCTGTTCCCGACGGCTCGGGAGAGGAGATCCCGTCCACCTATGTCCCGGCCCGCAACCTGATTTTTCTCTCCCTGGCCACCGCCTACGCGGAGGTGATCGGTGCTGTGAAAGTTTATATCGGGGTGTCGGCGGTGGATTACAGCGGTTATCCCGACTGCAGGCCGGAATTCATCCGGAGCATGGAGGAGACGGTCCGCCGTGGGACGAAAGCGGGGGTGAACGGAAATCCCATTCGCCTGGAAGCGCCGTTACTCCATCTCTCCAAAGGGGAAACGATCCGGGAAGGCCTGCGGTTGCAAGTTCCTTACCACTTGACCACCTCCTGCTACCGGGGGGATAGAGTGGCTTGCGGTCTCTGTGACAGCTGTCGCCTCCGACTGAAAGGGTTTCGCGATGTCGGGGCGGAGGACCCGATCCCCTATGCGGAACAGGTGAATCGCGTCAACTGAATCTCAAAAAAGGGTCTCCATCTGTTTGGAGACCCTTTCATATTTGCAGAGCATAGCGAAAGCTGTCGGACACCTGAGAGAAATCGTCTTCTTCCAGGGTGCGGGGGTCGAGGAAGAGCCGGTCTTGGGAGACCCGGCCCACCACCGGCACCGGGGCTTGTCGCAGGCGGCGCTCCAGTTGGGTGAGGGAGATTTGCCGGGGAGTGATGGCGACGCAGTGGGTGGGGAGCTCCACACCGGGCATGGAGCCGCCGCCCACTTCGGAATGGGCGGGCACGGTTTCGATCCCGAGGGCTTCACCTGCCGCCCCCCGGATCCTTTCGGCCAGCTGTTCCGCCGTTGACTGCAGTTCCCCTTCTTCCTTCAGAATCTGGCGCAGGGTGGGGATCTCCCGTGCCGCTTCCTCCGGATTGAGGTAGTGGTGCAGGGTGGCTTCCAGGGCGGCCAGGGTGAATTTGTCGACACGGAGGGAGCGGGTCAGTTGATTCTTCTTCAAGCGGTCGATCCAGCTTTTCTTGCCGACGATGATTCCGGCCTGGGGACCGCCCAGCAGTTTATCCCCGCTGAAGCTGAGGAGATCCGCCCCTTCTTCCAGGCACTCCCGGACAGTGGGCTCATCTCCGATGCCGTGGGCTTTCAAGTCATAGAGGACGCCGCTGCCCAGATCCTCAAAGAAGGGGATGTCCCGCTTCCGGGCCAGCGTCGCCAACTCATGCCGGGAGGCTTCCTCGGTGAAGCCGATGATCCGGAAGTTGCTGGTATGTACTTTCATCAGCATTCCCGTCTCATCCGTCAGGGCTTGTTCGTAGTCCCGGATCCGGGTTTTGTTGGTGGTGCCCACCTCCACCAACCGGCCGCCGCTTTCCCGCATAATCTCGGACACCCGGAAGGAGCCGCCGATCTCCACCAGCTGTCCCCGGGAGACGATCACTTCTTTTCCCCTGGCCACGGCCTGCAGTACGTGAAAGACAGCGGCGGCGTTATTGTTGACCACCATGGCGGCCTCGGCCCCGGTGAGGCGGCGGAGGAGATCCTCCACATGATCATAGCGGGAGCCCCGGACCCCTTCCTCCAGCCGGAACTCCAGGTTGCTGGCGGAGCGGGCCACCCGCTGAACCGCCTCCGTCGCCGCCTCGCTCAGCACGGCCCGGCCCAGGTTGGTGTGAAGAACCACCCCGGTTCCGTTGAGGACCGGGCGGAGCCGGGGTTCTGTCAAGCGGCGGAGGGAGACCACGGCCCGGGCGGCCAGTTCAGCCGCAGACCGAACCCGGACCGCTTCATTCTCCAGGATCTCCCGTCTGCCCATGGCGATCGCATCCCCCGCCGCTCGGGTCACCCACTCCCGGGGCAGACGCTCCAGCCATGGGATGAGCTCCTCCCGTTTCAGCAATTCATGAACCGCCGGCAACCGGCGCACCCCCACTCGTTGTTCTTTCGTCGTCATGGAGTTCAACCTCTCGGTGCAAAGGTACTTTCATCATAGACGATGGTAAGTTTCTCTGCAAAGAGAGAACGACTGGTTGTTTGGAGAGGGGGCCTGTATCAGGCCCTTTACTGCTGAACGTAAAATAAACCTAAACAAATTTGTACATAAGAATATCATCAATATATTGATTGTCGTTTAGCTTGAATTCTTTGATTTTACGTCTTTCTTCAACAAATCCCATATTCTTGTATAAAACGATCGC
>CAUGKZ010000119.1 GCA_959600065.1 uncultured Kroppenstedtia sp.
ATCATCTGGTTCAAACCATCCAAAGCACCTTCGGTCCACAAAGCGTGGAGCAACGGGGACAATGGGCCTTGGCGCAGACCTACATCAGTTTGGGCTTCCTACTGCTCGCCGCTCAGGAAAAAGGGATCGACAGCTCGCCTATGCTGGGCTTTGATCCCGAGAAAGTAAAGGCTCTCTTCCATCTTCCAGACCATGTTCAAATTGCAGCACTGGTGGCCTTGGGCAAAGGGGCGGAACCCGGACGTCCCCACCACCGACATTCTCTGGATCGGATCGCTACTTTTGTCTGATATGAGTAAAGAGGCGACGGAAAAAAAGTCCGTCGCCTCTTTTTACACTAAAGTGGATCAATTGCGCCACCAGATGCCCAGATTTAACAAGGCGACGAAGGTAATCCAGAACCAATAAGGGAGAAACAGGACAACAGCGACCCGGTCAACTTTCCAAGCGGCGATCACAAAGGCACCAATGAAAAACCAAAGCCCCAGGCTTTCCAACAACGCCCCCCCGATCCAATGGTGGGAGAAAAAAAGCCACACCCACAACAGGAGAAGAGCCAACTGGATCGTCCAAAACAGCAGAGCATACCTTCGTTCCGCTGTATCCCGTCGGAGAATGATCCGCCACCCGGAGACCGCCATCAGGAAGTGAAGGAGGATCCAGACTGGATTGAAGACCCCCTTCGGCGGGTGAAACCATGGTTTTTGCAACTGATCGTACCAAGTTCCCGGCCCCACATCCGTGATCCACGCTCCCAGCCCGGCCACCCCGAAACTGATCATGAAGAAAACGATTAGAGAAACCCCATTCCGCCGCAAGGAACTCTCCTCCTTTCTTCTCTAGATGGATGAAAAGACGATCGACCCATAAATGCTGCTCCCAAGTCCGATTTTAACAGCCCCGGTTCCGCCTATCCTATTCCCGGACACTTACATGCTTTCCCCTTCCCGCCCCTCAGACCATCCAGCCGATCCCATTTTCGCGAGACTACACCCAATTCTTCATCCGCCCCGCCAAGCTTCCCGTGTACAGCTCCAGCTGGGTTCCGTCCGGGTCGAGGAAGTTGAGCACCCGTCCCCCGCCCCGTTCCATCGGACCCCGGATGATCCTCACCTGGTGGTCCCTCAGCCGCTCCACCGCTTCATCGAAGTCCTCATCGACGATGGTGAAGGCGACATGATCCACCCCCGGCCCCGCCGAGGCGTCCATCCTTTCTCCTTCCCTCTCCATCAGACAGATCCAGGCGGTTCCCCCTTCCAGATAGACATCCCGACGTCCCTGATGAACCAACTCCATCCCAAGAATCCCCTGGTAAAATTTCCGGGACCGTTGCAGGTCAGAGACGCGAATGGTCACATGATTAAATCCCGTGACTTTCATCGTTGCACTTCTCCAACCTGGCAGGTTTCCGCCCATTTCCCCAGCTGAAGTTCTTCCAGGGAGGAGAGTCGCAGATCCACCTTGCCAAAGGAAAGATCTCGAGTAACCCGGTTAGGGACGATGATACATCTCATGCCGGCCCGTTTGGCGGCCAAAGCGCCGTTGGGGGAATCCTCCAGCGCTACCGCTTCCGCCGGATCCACCCCGAGGCATTTGGCTGCCTGCAGATACAAAGCCGGGTCGGGCTTGGTCCGCTCCACATCCTCCCGGTTGCAGAGGCACGAAAAATAATGCCGCAGACCCAGTTTCTCCAAGTGTCCCTCTACCCATGACCGCTCGGAACTGGAAGCCAATCCGATTTTCCAGCCCAGATTTTTAGCCTGCTCCAACACCGTCCGCACCCCGGGCAGCGCTTTTTCCCGAGCAATGAGGGAGAGTTTTTTCTCCCAGCGTTCCCTCTCCAGAGTTTCCCTGTCCAGGGATTGGCCTGTAGTAGCTTCCAAATGGTCATAAATCTCATCATGATGATCCGAACTACCGATCACCCTGGACCACAAATCCATAGGCAATTGGGTACCATGTGCCTCAAACATCTCCACAAAGGTCCGGTAACCGGCTGTCTCCGTATCCAGAATCAAACCGTCAAAGTCAAAGATCACCGCTCGCAACATCTGGTTTCCCTCTCCCTTGTGCTATTTTGGACACCACGGACCCCGTTACTGGGGATCCCGTCCCCCGATTCCCCGAAGGACCGGACAGATTTGTTCGCACCCCTATTATATCAGACGAAAGAAAACCCCCGCCTATCAGGAGAGAGGAAAGGGAATGCCTCCCTCACCTGGGCCAACGATAGGGTGGAACCACCTGCATCATCGTTTGGAACACCCACGCCCACTGCTCTTCCCTCAAGTAACAGATTGGGGCCTCCCGCTCCATCTTCAATTGCCTCAGCAACTGTTTCAATTGAGGGGGGGTAAATATCCCCTTCAAAGCCAGAGAAACCGGCAGTTGTGGAGACTTCAGTCCCCATGTTGCCAACGCCATGAACCGAGAATGATGGCGTGGGGCAACTCGTGGTTGGTCTCGTCGCCACAGCGTCAGAATGGCAGAATCGACACGGGGCGGTGGCGAGAAATAATGCGGTGGAATCGTCCTTCCCATTTTCACCTTAAACCAGATTCTCCATTTCAAGATCCGTGGGTTGGTGATCGGATAGGCGGTGAAGCGTTTGGCCGCTCCCTTCTCCATAACAAGAACCCCTCGTTGAATCGGAACCGTTGGTCGATCGAAAAGCTTTCCCAGGATCGGGGTAGTGATGGAGTAAGGGATATTGGCGACGACACTGAAGGGAACCCGCGGGAGATGGATCTGTAAAAAATCCTGTTGAATCATTTGGATGTTGGAAACCGATTGGATTTTTCGTTGCAACCGTTCTGCAAAGACAGGATCGTTCTCCACTGCCAAAACCTTCATCGATTTTTCCGCCAGAGGCAACGTCAAATTGCCAGTTCCCGCACCGATCTCCAGGACGAGATCCTGCCGGTTTACCTTGGATCTTTTGACCAACTCTTGAATCAAACCTTTGTTGTGCATCAAGTGCTGACCTGGAAAGTTGCTACCCTTTTTCTTTTTTTGCACCTGTTGCTGTCGTCCAGTCTGTTTCTGCATTTTATCCTCCGTTCTACTTAAAAAAACACAGGCAAGCTGCCTGTGTTTGGAGTAACGGAAGAAGAGTTTGCAAAAAAACCAACAAAACACCTGTTTTGCTCTTTCGCAAAACAAGCCGTTCCTCTTGGTAAAAAGAACTTCCCGATCCAGGTAAACACAAAAAAAAGGGAGAGCAGATAGGCCCTCCCTTTTAACGATTCAAGTTATAAAGGTTTCCCTGAAAATGGGCAGACCGATCCCGTTTACTCTGCACACAGGCAGAGCCTTTGAGCTATTCAGTTAGCGCTCAAAGAAAAAACGGAGTCTGATAGATGCCATCACAGGGAAATCCCTCCTGTCGTAAATTTACATCCGTTGCCAAAATAACTTACTTACCAAGGGACGTCAACAGGGGAAACTAGCTCCCTCATCCCCGATGAATAATGTGAATCCGGTAGCTTCCCTGCTCCAGAGGCTGACGATCTCGGCTCACCACCTGATATGGGATCGTCACTTCAAAGGAGCCCCTAAAGGGACTGGGATCGATCCGCAATCGATCCTTTGTTTCCCAGACCGATTGCAGAAGCTCATCTCCCCAGCGAAATCCGTTTCGGTACCAAGGATGATCCTTTTGGCCCGGCTCGTTCAGACACAGGAAAAGAGAGAAATCATCGCACAGTTTCAACAGCCGCAGACTTTCCTTCAGCTTAGCTTGCTCTTCGTTCCCCATGGCGGCAATCAGCCGCTGTTGCCTGGCCTGCTCCCATTCTACAAAACGAATCTCTTCCGGTTCCTTTGTATCGATGAAAAAGGAGACAAAGTGCATGCTACAGATACAGCCGGCAAAGGGATCCATCGCCTGCACCCGGTCGACCCCCGCAGTGTAAGAAGGGAGTTTACCCTCCAGAGGATAATCTTCAAAAGAATAGGGCTTTCCTGTCTCCGGATTCCATCGCACCTCTCCATCCAATGCTTGCCAGCCCACATCGTGATACCGGATCCCGATCCCTGTGGATCTGTCGATCGGTTCCCTCCAATGATCGGCAAAATCTCCTGCGATTTTCCCATGATCATGCTGGCGAATCAGAATGAAGTGATCTTCCCGTTCCCGAAAGATCATCCTCCTACACCCCTTCCCTCGCGAATCTGTGACAACTGAAGTCCACTACTTCCCCCCCGCCGACAGCTCACTCCCAAGGCGGAACCCCATCCCGTTCCATCACTGAGGGGGAGACATGAGCCCTTTCTCTCAGTAAAAAACTTCACCGACTTCCAGTGGGACAAACAAGAACCGGTTGTTCTCACATACATTTCTACTGTACACCTTTTGTGCAAAGGAGGAGAAACGCATGGCGGACCAGGAGAGAAAAGAAAGAGAGCATCAGGCCCAGAACCCCGCCGGGGAAAAAGTGTCATTGGAAAACGGGTGGGATCCCTATGGCAGCGGGGCGCCCGATGCCTCAGTCAATCAGTATGGATATGACCCGGGATACTGGCAGCAACCGGGAGCCGTCCCCCAGCCGGCACCCTACGGCGGCTGGCAAACTTCCGCCTACCCGTCTCCCTGCTCTGAAGCCCAGACCGCCTCATCCCCCGGATTTGCGTACGGCACCCCTCCCCAACAACACGCTCCAGCCCCTTACCCGTCATACCCCCATTACCCCTCTTACTATTTTCCCTACCATTATAATCCGTATCACCACTACCACCCATACCCTCATTACCCCCCGCACTATCCACACTACTATCCCTCCCCCTATCCGGGATCCCGCCGGTCTACCGAGGATTGATCATCGCAGATAGTGAAGGTTCCTCCGAAGCAATTTCGGAGGTTTTTTTAATAGGGATGTCAGGTAGTACTTTATCACTATCTTTCTTCCACCTTCTCCTGAGAGACAAGGGGCAGTTTCATATGGTCGACCGCCATCTGGACCGGCGAAGGCAAATCGGCAGGATTTGGCCAGGTATCGGGCTGCCAGAGGTGAGAGCGTTTGAATGCTTTGGGACAGTGGATATAGCACTCCTCCACTTCCATCCCGATCCCCACCTTTGGAATTTTCCCCTTGACTTCCATCTCGTAGAGTAACTCCGAGTCCTGGAAGATGCAGGCGCGGCCGTTGATCCGTAGCGTCTCCTCCATCCCCGGGATTAAAAAGATCAGCCCCGCACGGGGATTAGACAATATATTGCGGAGGGAATCCAGCCGACGGTTGCCGGGGCGATCCGGCACCACTAGATGATGATCATCCACAATGTGCACAAAACCGGGGTCATCCCCCCGAGGAGAAACATCACAGGCACCTGTGTTATCAGCAGTAGCCAATAGCAGAAAGGGAGAACGACCGATAAACTCCCGGCAATGGGGATCCAGATGATCGATCACCTTTTTCACCACTGGCTCACCAGGAAACCCCATTAGATCACGAAGTTCCTGTTCCGTCGTGATCCGTTCCCGAAAGGGAGAAACAGACATGTGAGATCCTCCTTTGGAATCAAGCGTTCAGTTCTATAATGATGAAAAATACCTATCCCACCCTATGATTGTTCGTGACCTCGCGAGGCTTTTCCTCTTTCCCTTCCGGATCCCGAAACACGGGCAAAGCCATCCTGCACATAGAGACGATGGCGATCAGGATTCCCGCAATGGTCAGGACCGGGCGGATCTCCCACAGGCCAGCTAAAATCCTCCCCAGACGGGCCGAGCGGAGAAAAGTCAGGTGATGAGTGTACCATGATTTTGAAACCCAGGCACCTCTTTTTCGGAAAAAATTGAACCAGCCCGTTTTTTCAACAGCGAGCTGGTTTCGGGGTGAATCGGTTATGGGGTTGACCTGGTCGGATCCTGTCGTTTGTCGATGAAGAGGGTTCCGTCGCTTTGGATCTGGGCGTAGAACACCTGATCCAGGGAGGTGCCAGCCTGCTTCA
>CAUGKZ010000120.1 GCA_959600065.1 uncultured Kroppenstedtia sp.
AAAGGCGACGAAGGTACCGGCTGACTTTATGGCGGAGTTTACCACTCACACGGCGGAGACCTTCCATGTGTGGACGCAAGCCCGTCCTGCAGATGATTTTTCAAAAGTTCAGCCTTATCTGGAGAAAACCTTGGAGTTGAGTCGCCAGATGGCGGACTATTTTCCAGGGTACGAGCATATCGCGGATCCCCTGATCAGTTTTTCCGACGAGGGGATGAAGGCCTCCACTCTGAAAAAGTTGTTCGCCGATCTGCGGGCGGAGCTGGTTCCCCTGGTGAAAAGGGTGACGGATCAAGCACCGGTCGATGATTCCTGTCTGAAACAGATCTATCCAGAAGAGACACAACGGCTTTTCGGTGAGCAGGTAATCCAACGCCTGGGCTACGATTTCAGTCGAGGCCGCCAAGATAAAACTCATCATCCCTTTATGACTAAGTTTTCTCTGGGGGATGTACGAATTACCACTCGTTTCAAAGAGAACGATCTCGGCGAAGCCCTGTTTAGCACCATTCATGAGTCAGGGCATGCCATGTACGAACAGGGCATCCGGATGGAGTATGAGGGAACTCCCTTGGCGACAGGCACCTCGTCTGGGGTCCATGAAAGCCAGTCCCGTCTTTGGGAAAACATCGTCGGCAGAAGTCGGGGCTTTTGGGAGTATTTCTATCCGGAATTGCAGCGTACCTTCCCGGAACAGTTGAGCCAGGTTTCCCTGGATACCTTCCATCGGGCCGTCAACAAAGTTCAGCCCTCCCTGATTCGGACAGATGCGGACGAACTTACCTACAATCTTCACGTCATGATCCGATTCGATTTGGAATTGGCGTTGCTGGAAGGGAAGCTGGAGGTAAAGGATTTGCCAGAGGCTTGGCGGGAGCGTTATCGTCAGGATCTGGGGATCGCTCCGGCAGATGATCGGGATGGAGTGCTGCAGGATGTACACTGGTATGCGGATACGATCGGGGGCGTCTTCCAGGGATACACTATCGGCAATATCTTGAGTGCCCAGTTTTATGAAGGGGCACTGAAGGCACATCCGGAGATTTCTGACCAGATTCGACAGGGGGAATTCGGCACCTTGCGGGGGTGGTTGACAGAAGAAATCTATCAGCATGGGGCCAAATTTACTGCAGATGAACTGACGGAGCGGGTCACCGGTTCCAAACTGTCGATCGATCCTTATATCCGTTATCTGAAAGGGAAATTCAGCGAGTTGTATGGGTAAGTACGCCGGTAAGAAGAGGGGCGCCCCGGAGGGCGTTCCTCCTTCTTTTTCTTCAAACGCTTTCACAGAAAGAAGGATTTACGGTTTTCATGGTGAAATGGATTGAAGAATGATAAGAGGGAGGTGGTCACATGGCGGGAACATATCCGGTGATGAAAGGGGCAGAGCCCTTCCACTTTCCCGGAAATGAGGTCGGGGTCCTGGTACAGCACGGTTTCACCGGAACTACCCAGAGCATGCGGGGGCTGGGGGAATATCTAGCGAAGTGCGGATTCACCGTTTACGGTCCTCAGCTCAAGGGACACGGCACCCACTATGAGGAGATGGAGGGGACAACCTATCAGGATTGGATCGAATCAGCGGATGCCGGCTACCGGATGCTGAAAGAGAAGTGTTCCCGGATTTTTGTTGTCGGCTTGTCTATGGGCGGGACGCTAGCTGTGGAGCTGGCCCATCGCCATCCGGAGACTCGGGGGATCGTATTGATCAACGCGGCGATGAAAATGGATTCACTGGAACGGACGGCGGTGGAGAATAAAGTCCGCTTCCTGGATGCTATCGGCTCCGATATCAAAGCAGAGGGAGTCAAAGAGCTTGCCTACGAAAAGACTCCGGTGAAATCGGTGAAAGAGATTGTGAAATTGATGGAAGTTGTCCGAAAGAAGGTCCCTTCTGTCACCTGTCCGGCCCTTATTTTGATGTCAAAGGAAGATCACGTTGTTCCTCCTTCCAATTCCCGGTTCCTCCTCGACAACCTCAACAGTGCTGAAAAAAGCCTGATCGAGCTGGAAAACTCGTATCACGTGGCCACGTTGGACCATGACAAAGAGTTGATCGAGCGGGAGGCGGAGGCATTTATCAAGCGATTGTCCCGCAACTGACCCAACCGTCGGCAGAATCCGACGGTTTTTTTATCACCTTTCTTTACGGTATTGTTTTTTGATTGTAACCTTAAATGAGAGATCAGGGGCATAGTCTTGAAAGGAGAGGGTGAACATGGCGGAACATGAATTTCGACTCACTGCGGATTGGAATGGAGGACGAAATGCAGACGGCAGGATTTCGGCGGGGAATCTGGAGACTCAGATCTCGATTCCTCAGGAGATGGGTGGCCCTGGAGTGGGAACCAACCCCGATGAGATGTTGATCGGCGCTGCAGCCACCTGTTATATCATTACCTTGGCGGCGATGTTGGAACGCCGTCGAATTCCAGTGAAGAAGCTGTCACTGGAGTCGATCGGGGTGGTGAGTGAAAACAAAGGACGTCTCAGATTTGAAAGCATCACCCATAAACCCCGTCTGACTCTCGGGGCGGCAGTCACAGAGGAACAGCTGGAAGAGGCCCGAGCTTTGACGGAAACAGCGGAGCAGACCTGCATGATCTCCAATGCGCTGCGAGGGAATGTGGCCTTGAGTGTCGCAGCCCAAGTAGATATGGAGGAGTGAGGTTATCAGCAAAAAAACCGGAAGAAAGTTTCCGGTTTTTTTGCTGTCCATATAAACATTCCGTCTTCATAGCGGGATCAAGAAGTCGCCTTTTTGGTTTGGTGGCTTTGGAACTCCACCAAACGACCGGCGGAATGGACGATCCGGAAGGGATGGCCCTGGTGTTTCTTCTCTTGGAGAAGGGTGTGTCCCTTTTGTTTGGCCTCGTCGTCGGTTTGGGCAGTGATGGGTTCATCCACCAGTTTGTTTCCTTCTTGATCATAAACGGTCAGATGGTACATCAGAATCCCTCCCTCCGCTGATGGCTTGCCTTCATTATAGCATGGAGAAGACAGAAGAAATAAGCAAAAAAATGGACCGCCCACGGAGGGGGTACCGTGGAGGTCCGGAAACGCTGGATCATTAAAGGGGATCAAGGGGGTATCCGCTGAGTTTGATGTTATCGTATCGGTGTAAAGGAGAAGTTAATAGAAGGTGAAGTTTTGATGGATCTCGGCGGGAGAGTCAGGGGAGATTAATCCGGCTTCGTCCAGCGTTTTTTTCAACTCTTTACGAAGCTCTCGTTCCACCTTCCACTGCTCCCCGTTCTTTGTTTTGGCGAGAATCCGGATGACGATGTCTGAGGTTCCCACGCTTTGAATCCCTAGTACATTGGGGCCTTCGATGATGTCGGACATGCGCTCCCCGATCCGGTCGCATTCTACTTGCAGGAGCCGGATCACTTCATCCACATTTTCTTTATAGTCGACAGTGAGATCGACGAGAGCTTGCATATTGCCTCGGGAGTGGTTGGTCAGGGAGTTGATCTCCCGGTTGGGAATAAAGTGAAGATCCCCGTTGAACCCCCGGACTTTCAGCACGCGCAGGCCGGTCTCCTCCACGACTCCGGAAAAGTTGTTGACCGTTACGTACTCTCCCACGTTGACTTGGTTCTCCAGCAGGACGAAGAAACCGGTCACCACATCGCTGACCAGGCCCTGGGCACCGAAACCGATGGCCAATCCCAGAATTCCGGCACTGGCAATGAGGCCGGTGGCATTTACATGAAACTCTTCCAAGACGGCGACTAGGGCGATGAAGAAAATGATGTATCCGATCAAACTGGTTACCAAGGTTCGCAAGGTATCCACTCGGGGTTGAGAGGAATTTCCGGCTGCCATCCGTCTTTCGATCAAACGGGTGATGACACTTTTTACCACGCCGTAAACCGCGATGGAGATCAGAATGATGATTCCAGCAGTGGCAAGAGATTTCAGCCATTCCATAAATCGAACACAGCTCCTTTTCGGTTGAGTCTGAATCCTGAGACATACCTGGTGGAGGTGACTGGTTAAACTAAGGGTATAAAAACAGAGTCAGAAGTGCAAAAAAGAGCTTGCACCTTACCTATTAACGAATTATTATTGTATACGTGGTTATAATGTTCGTTTTTTGGGGGTTAGGAGCTGTATGATGGACCGTTTGTTTGGTTTTCGGGAAAAAGGAACGAATATTCCACGGGAAGTGTTGGCGGGGTTAACCACCTTTCTGACGATGGTTTATATTGTGGTGGTAAATCCGGCGGTTCTCGAAAAATCCGGGATGGATTTTGGTGCGGTCTTTGTGGCGACCGTGGTGGCATCTGCGCTGAGCACCCTGATCATGGGCCTCTTCGCCAACTATCCGATCGCCATCGCTCCAGGGATGGGACTCAACGCTTATTTTGCCTACAGTGTAGTGGGCAACGGCCAGATCGGCTGGGAGGTGGCGATGGGAGCGGTGTTGGTGGCCGGGATTCTGTTTTTGATCCTGTCTGTCACGCGTTTTCGGGAAGCGTTGATCCAAGCGATTCCGCCCAGTCTCAAATTTGGGATCACGGCGGGGATCGGACTTTTTATCGCTTTCGTCGGGTTGAAATCGGCGGGTATCATCATCAATGATGAGGTGAACTTGGTCGGGTTGGGGGATTTCCATTCCCCGGAGACCCTGCTCAGTCTGTTTGGTCTGTTTGCCACTCTGGTGTTGATGACCCTGCGTGTCCCCGGAGCCCTCTTTCTCGGGATGCTATTGACCGCAGTAGGGGCTTGGATCGTGGGCTTGTTTCAGTTCCCGGAAAATTGGGTGACTTGGCCCCCCAGCGTGGCTCCCACCTTCGGTGCTGCCGTCACTGCTCTGCCTCAGGTGTTTGAACAGGGGCTCTATGCCGTGATTTTCGCTTTTCTCTTGGTGACGTTGTTTGATACCACCGGTACAATGATTGGAGTGGCAGAGCAGGCTGGATTGGTCAAGGAAGGAAAATTCCCCCGGATGAGGGCAGCCCTAATGGCGGATGCAGTTGGCGTGACTACCGGGGCGGTGATGGGTACCAGTCCCACCAGTGCCTATGTAGAATCCACTACCGGAGTGGCCGTCGGGGGACGGACCGGATTTACGGCAGTGGTGGTCAGTCTGCTGTTCCTGGGAACGCTCTTCTTTGAGCCCTTAGTGGCCAAGATTGCGGGATTGTCCGCGATTACGGCCCCGGTGTTGATCATTGTTGGCTGTTTGATGATGAGTGGTCTGTCCAAAGTTCAGTGGGATGAATTTGAGGAGGCCTTTCCCGCTTTCATCGTCATGTTGAGCATGCCCCTCACCTTCAGTATCGCCACTGGGATCGCTTTTGGTTTTATCACCTATCCTCTGTTGAAACTGGTGCGAGGAAAAGGAAAAGAGGTTCACCCCCTCTTGTATCTGTTCATGGTTTTGTTTATACTGCAATTAACATTCTTGCCTGAAGCCTGATCGGTAAGAGACAAAATCACGAATACAGAGCAACCCGGATGGGAAAAACCATCTGGGTTGCTCTCTTGTGTGTAGTTTTACGGATGAGATCCTTCTCGCCTGCGGGAGCGTTTCAAGATCCACAAGAGCAGAAGCATGACCAAGATGCCGATAGCAAGGCAGATCCCCTCCCGGGTCCAAGGGGGGAGGGGGAAGGGGAGGCGGATGTGATCTTCATATAAGATCCAGAGGAATTCCAAAATCAGGGCGGCCTCCAGTCCGATGATTCCGCTTAACCATTTGTTTGCCGAGGATATTTTTTTGCGGCTGGAATCATTTTTCATCCCGATCCTCCTTGGGGTCCATCGTTACGTATCATTTACTCTTTCGGGATGGGGCGGGAATCTTCCTTTTTGAATCGGAAATTCGTTTTTTATCACCATGGGATGACAGGGGACGGTAGGATGAGTGAACACACGCATGCAAAGGGATTTCGATTATTGTTGGCGGTTATTTTTGTTTC
>CAUGKZ010000121.1 GCA_959600065.1 uncultured Kroppenstedtia sp.
CCCGTTGACATAGGGCTTAGACCCTTGCTATAATTCACGTTTTGACAATTGCACCTGACTCATGGTATAATCTCTGTGAGTGAGGTGGTCGAGCTAAATGGGTAGGAATGCGCTGTCTGAAATAAAACGGACCTTGGATGGCTATATCGGTCAAAAAATCCGGTTGAAAGCCAACAGTGGACGTCGCAAAACGATTGAACGCAGCGGGGTGCTCGAAGAGACATACCCTTCCGTGTTTATCGTCAAACTGGACGAGGATCAACACTCCTTTGAACGCGTTTCTTACAGTTACGCCGACATCCTGACAGAGACGGTGGAATTGACCGTTTTCCAAGATGAAGGACAAGTCCCCGTTAAATATGTGAAAGATCCCCAACAACAATAATATCTGATATAAATCCGGGCTGACTCATGCCTTGCATGAGTTTCTCATAATCCGATCCCACAGGGTTCGGATTTTTTGTTTACATCTGCTCCGTTTTTCGATATGATGGGGTTGTACATCTTCGGAAACTCAATATGTTGTGTTTATGGGATGCAGGTGCTTCCTTTGGGAAGCTGAAAAGGGAATTCGGTGTAAAGCCGGAGCTGTCCCCGCAACTGTAAATGTGGACGAAACGGTGTGACCACTGCCCTGTCGGGTCCCTGAGGGGGCTGACTGGGCGGGAAGGACCGGACTAGGGTGAAGCATGAGCCAGTAGACCTGCCTGCGTTGTCCTGTATGTTTCCAGTCTTCGGGGGTTGGGACTTGGAAACGGCGGATTCGGTCAAAGAAGACTGATCAGGGGCTTCTGCTGTAAGCCTGCTTATTTCGCCGTGTTCCAAACCTACCAACACCTGGAATAAGGGTGTTTTTTTATTTGCCCTGGAAGAGCTCCCTAGAAGTGTTACCAAAGGATTTGATTCCAACGCTTCTGGCGGAAGATCACTCCAGAGGAAGGCGGAGATGAAATGATCGGAACGCTGTTGTCGACAGAAACGATTCCCCGTGACAGGCAGGCCATGGAAAATTTTCTCCAACCTTTGGTGAGCGACTTTCCCAAACTGGATCTTCAAGAGTACATCGCTCAACAGTTGCGCTCCTTTCGGGAAGGAGATTCTGCGGATCAAATTTCTGACCGGATGATCCTAGACGCCTTGGAACGGGTCAGCAGTGAGGAACCAGATTGGACTTTTGTAGCCTCGCGGATCTATTTGGCGCGGCTTTACGAGGAGGCCTCGCGCCATCCATTCCGTCAAGGGGAACCCTACGGAGATTTTTATGAGTTAATCCAAGTGCTGACAAAATCCAGCGTCTACTCTCCTTTACTGTTGGAAGGCTATACTCGAGGGGAAATCGAGGAATTGGCGACGATCATCCGTCCGGAGCGGGATCGTCTGTTCACCTATGCGGGACTGAGAACCTTGGCTGACCGTTACTTGGCCCGCTCCCAGGCAGGAGAATTGTACGAGCTTCCCCAGGAGCGATTTCTTATCATCGCGATGGTGCTGATGTCCCAGGAAGAAAGAGAGCATCGGATGCATTGGGTACGGGAAGCCTACTGGGCTCTCTCCCATCTGTATATGACTGTAGCCACACCTACCCTGTCCAATGCCGGCAAAAATTTTGGCCAATTATCTTCCTGTTTTGTGGACACGGTGGATGACAGTCTACAGGGGATTTATGACAGCAACACCGATGTGGCCAAGGTTTCCAAAGGAGGAGGGGGTCTGGGTGTCTACCTGGGCAAAATCCGGTCCCGTGGGAGCGATATCAAAGGATACAAAGGGATCAGCTCAGGGGTAATCCCTTGGATGAAACAATTGAACAACACCGCGGTAAGTGTGGATCAGTTGGGACAACGAAAAGGGTCGATCGCGGTCTACCTGGATATCTGGCATCAAGATATTCTCTCCTTTCTCGATGCCAAGCTGAACAATGGAGATGAACGGCTGCGGACCCATGATCTCTTCACCGGCGTGTGTATTCCTGACCTTTTTATGGAGGCAGTGGAGGCCCGGGAAGATTGGCATCTGTTTGATCCGCACCAAGTCCGAAGGGTGATGGGCTGGTCGCTGGAAGATTTTTATGATGAGGAACCGGGAGAAGGCAGTTTCCGGGAGAGATACGCAGCCTGTGTACAGCATCCGGGTTTGGACCGGACTACGGTCCCGGCAATTGAATTGATGAAGCGGATCATGGTTTCCCAGTTGGAAACAGGTACGCCCTATATGTTTTATCGAGATGAAGCGAACCGCAAAAACCCCAACAGTCATGCTGGGCTGGTCTACTGCTCCAACTTGTGTACTGAGATCATGCAGAATATGAGTCCGACACTGTTGCGGGAGGAGCGCGTGGAAGACGGGAAGATCCTGATCACCAAGGAACCCGGCGATTTTGTTGTCTGTAACCTCTCCTCCATCAATCTGGGGCGGGCGGTGACTGACGGAGTGTTGAAACGATTGATTCCGGTTCAGGTGCGGATGTTGGACAATGTGATCGATCTGAACACGATCGAAGTTCCCCAGGCGAGAATCACTAACCAAAAATATCGGGCGATCGGATTAGGTACCTTTGGATGGCATCATTTGTTGGCTCTCAAAGGGATCCGCTGGGAATCGGAGGAGGCGGTCCACTATGGGGAAGAGCTATACGGAGAGATCGCTCAGCTCACGATTCGAGCCTCCATGGAATTGGCCCGGGAGAAAGGTGCTTATTCGCTCTTTGAAGGGAGCGACTGGCAGACCGGAGCCTATTTTGCAAAAAGGGGATTGCAGGAGGAGCCCTGGCGCAGCTTGGCGGAGGAGGTCCGCCGTTATGGACTGCGCAACGCTTGGCTGATGGCGGTGGCTCCCAATGCGAGCACTTCTCTGATCGCTGGTAGTACCGCTTCCATCGATCCTGTGTTTCGCCGGGAATACAGCGAAGAGAAGAAAAATTACAAAATACCGGTTACTGCGCCGGATCTCACCCCGGAGACCAGCTGGTATTATAAACCGGCCCATGAGATGGACCAACGCTGGAGCCTACGACAGGCAGCGGCCCGTCAACGCTATATCGATCAGTCTCAATCCCTGAATCTGTATGTGCGTCATGACATCAAAGCCCGAGATCTGCTGGATCTGCACCTGACCGCCTGGAAGTTGGGTCTGAAAACCACCTACTACTTACGGTCCACAGCGACGGATTATGTAGACGATTGTGAGAGCTGTTCCAGCTGAGGAGGGAAAAACCATGAAAAAACGTAAACTGTATGATCCGATCGCACCCAATGCCAGCACTGGGATCATCAATGGGCAATCTTCCAATGTATTGAACTGGGATGATTGCCGCTTCCCTTGGGCGTATCCTCTGTACAAGAACATGCTGTCCAATTTTTGGACTCCTTTTGAAATCAATATGTCGGAAGACATCAAACAGTGGGGGCGATTAACGGAAGAAGAACAAGTCGCCTTTAAAAAAATCATCGGACTGCTGGCTTTTCTCGACTCGATCCAGACCGATTATTCATCAAGGGTGGCCGATTATTTGACTGATTCCAGTCTGTCGGCCTTGATGACGGTGCTTTCTTTTCAGGAAGTCGTCCATAACCAATCTTATTCCTATGTCCTTTCCTCCCTTGTAAACCGGCAGGAACAAGAAGAGGTGTTTGAATACTGGAAGCACGATCAAGTCCTACGGGAACGGAATGAATTTATTGTGGATGGGTATCAGGATTTTGTGGATAATCCTGAACCGCTCACATTACTCCGTTCTATCGTTTTTGATGTGATTCTGGAGGGGCTCAACTTTTATTCTGGGTTCACCTTTTTCTACAATCTGGCCCGTCACCAGAAGATGGTTTCCACCTCCACCATGATCAACTATATCAACCGGGATGAGCAACTTCACGTCCGACTGTTTGTTCAGATTTACCAGCAACTGTTACAGGAGTTTCCCGAATTGAACACGGAGGAAAGCCGGAACTTTGTGACCGAAGCTTTTCGGCGGGCGGCGGAATTGGAGATTCGGTGGGGGGAAACGGTTCTCGGTGATCGCTTCGACGGGATTCGGCCGGATGAGCTCCGGGCCTATATCCGTTTTATGGCGAACAAACGCGCTCATGAACTGGGGGCGGAACGGCCCTTCGAAGGATATCGCAAGAATCCCATGCGATGGGTGATCGCCTATCAGGATGTCAACCGGGGGAAACAGGACTTTTTTGAAGGGAAATCCCGCCAGTACAGCAAGGTTTCCTCTGACAACGGGTTTGACGATTTGTAAGTCTTTAGTCAGGATGTAAAGAGTAGATCACATCAGGGGTGCGTCCTTCCCGAATCCAATCGAGCGAGGAAAGGAAGGCATTGGATGGGCAGAGATCATCAGTTGAGTCCATACTAAGGTTGCCCGGCCGGAGAAGGAAAGGGAGGAGTCAGATGGCACGGCGGGGAATCATGTCGGAAGACTTGAAGATCGAATTGGCCAAAGAACTAGGCTTTTATGATGTGGTTCAGCGCGAAGGCTGGGGCGGAATCAAGGCTCGAGATGCGGGGAATATGGTGAAACGGGCCATTGAGCTGGCCGAAGAGCGTATGGCGAATCGATGAACCTGCAACTGACATTCACTGGATTCTGACACGGAGTCAGGATACCTCAACGGATCCGGTTATGGGCACGGGCGGGGAACTTTCCCCGCCCGTTTTCTTTGCTTTTATGGGATATATGCACATGATACAATAGTAAAGCCAACTTACCTTCTTTTTTTGGGTTGGAACAGGGTGCGGAAAGGGGGGGCGAAATATTGGATGTCTCTGTAAAGGCACCGGCCAAAATCAATTTGACGCTGGATGTCTTACATAAGCGAGCGGATGATTATCACGAATTGGAGATGTTGATGACCACCATCGACCTTTACGATCGCATCGATTTAACCGAAACTCGGAGCGGGATCACATTGGATAGCACATCAGGCTTTGTGCCCTTCGATGACCGAAACCTGGCTTACCGAGCGGTGGCGTTGGTGAAGAAGCGGTTTGGGGTTCAAAAGGGGATCCATATCGGTATCCGAAAAAATATCCCGGTAGCGGCGGGGCTGGCCGGTGGTAGTAGCGATGCAGCGGCCACTTTAAAAGGGCTGAACCAGTTATGGGACTTGGGCTTGACCGTGGAGGAGATGGCGAAGCTGGGTTTGGGGCTGGGTTCAGATGTTCCCTTTTGTGTCTATGGCGGAACCGCAATCGCCCGGGGACGGGGGGAAGAGATCACCCCTGTGGCTCCGCCGCCGCCCTGCTGGGTGATTTTGGCCAAACCTCCCCACGGGGTGTCTACGGCGGAAGTATTTGCAGCGTTTCAACTGGAGCGGGTAGAGGAACGTCCCCAGTTGGATCGAATGTTGAAAGCTTTGGAGCAGAGGGATTTTAACGGTGTCTGTCATGAATTGAGCAATGTGTTGGAAAGTGTAACGCTGGTTCAATATCCCAAAGTTCACCGATTGAAGGAAAAGATGATCGCCTTCGGAGCCCAGGGTGTTTTGATGTCCGGCAGTGGACCGACAGTCTTTGCTCTCGTTCAGAAGGAAAATCTAGCCCGGCGGGTAGTTAACGGTCTCCGTGGATTTTGTCGGCAAGTGATCGCAGTTCGGCTACTGGGCGGCCTGGAGCGGTCTTCCCTTGATAAAAAGCGGTTGAAGTGATATGTTTCACATCAAATATTCGGATTTTGCGGAGGGTAGCATGAAGAAGTGGAAGCGTAGTGCACGCTTGGTGGATATGAGCCATCGATTGCTCCGGAATCCCCATCGTCTGATCCCTCTGACCTATTTTGCGGATCGATACCAGGCGGCCAAATCTTCCATCAGCGAAGATTTGGGGATCATCCAAGAGGTTTTTCAAAGTGAAGGCTCCGGTGAACTGGAGACAGTTGCCGGCGCCGCTGGTGGCGTCCGGTTTCTTCCCCGGGTGAATCGCGGGGT
>CAUGKZ010000122.1 GCA_959600065.1 uncultured Kroppenstedtia sp.
AAACCTTCTTTCCCTATAAGTGATTCATAGGCTTGTGAATCGGCCATGTATCAGGTGGAGCTATAGATCACCAGGTAAACTTCACCTGCATCGCTACTACGGCAACACAGGTTTTTCTTGCCATCACCCATGTCAATCGACTGCCTTGTATCATTTTGATTTTAACACAATCGGCGGGATTTCTAACCAAAAAGGCCAAGGTTCCGAACCCTCATTTGGATCCCGAAGCTACTTTCCCTCAGGGCTGTTGATTAATCACAAAGTGGATGATGGGAACGAAACACTCCTTTCGCTCTTCCCATTGCGTAAAATATCCCTTGAAGGGGCGGGAATGGTGGGACGGCTACGATCTCTTGCAAAGCATCACCGTCCCACCATTCCGATTTTATCCCCTACCCAAAATATGGATAAATCAACACACCTGACTTTCCATGTATGAAAGAAGGAAAGCCTTATTACAATAAAAGTGTCCCCCTGCTGGCATGCGGCGAGGGGTTCAAATAAAAGGCACCGGAGGAAATTCCCCCGGTGCTCTTTTTCATGCATGTTTTTCCACGGCTCTTGCCACCGCCTGGTGCACTTGAGGATCCAGAGGATGAGGTACCAAGTCCCCTTCCTTGGTGCATTCGGCGATCGATGTCGCAGCCGCCACCAACATCTGTCTGGTGATTGCTTTGGCGTTGGCGTTGAGTGCCCCCCGAAAAATCCCTGGGAAGCCGAGCAGATTGTTGACGGAACGGCCATCGGCCGCATAGGCAGCCCCGGCCCGCTCAGCCACATCTGGCTCAATCTCAGGCTTGGGATTGGAAAGAGCCAGGATCACTTGTCCCTTTCGAACCCATTCCTCTTGGATCAAACCGGGAACACCGGTGGTGGCCACCACGATATCCACCCGATCCATCAACTCATCCAGGCCATCTACGGTCTCACCGCCGAGACTCGACAAGCGTTCCTTCGCTTTTTCCGACTTGTCGGCACCGATGACCTGCCTCACCCCGTAATCCATCAACATCCGGCAAATGGCGATCCCCGCAGCTCCCAAGCCGATCTGCCCGACGACGGCATTTTTCAAATCGACACCTGCATTCTTGCACGCGGTGATCACCGCCGCCAGGGTAACCACTGCGGTACCATGCTGGTCATCGTGCATCACCGGAATATCCAGCTCCCTTTTCAACCGCTCCTCCACTTCAAAACAGCGGGGAGATGAGATATCCTCCAACAAGATCGCGCCGAAGCCGGGAGAAATATTTTTGACCGTTTGGATCATTTCCTCCGGGTCCTGCGTAGACAACAGAATAGGAACCCCACTGATCCCCACAAATCGGTCAAAAAGGGCTGCTTTTCCTTCCATGACTGGTAATCCGGCCACCGGGCCGATATCGCCCAACCCCAAAATAGCCGTTCCATCGGTTACAATGGCAACTGTATCGGCGATGGAGGTATAGTGACGGGATTTTTCTGGATTTCTGTGAATTTCACGGCTGACGTCGGCTACTCCAGGGGTATACACTCGACGCAGATCGGCCAAAGAGCGGATATCCAACCGACTCTTCATGCGAATCTTCCCGCCCTCATGGGCCCGTAACACATCGTCAGATACCGCATGTAAGCAGATTCCGTCTCCAAGAGAACGAATCCCTTCTACAACTTGTTCCAGCTGTTCTTCATCATCACAAGAAACGGTAATAGTACGCAGGGTAGTCGCGACTCCCACTTTCACGGTTTCAATGTCGCCAATATCTCCCCCCGACAAACCGATGGAGGTTGCCACCTTTCCCAAGTTGCCTGGAAAAGACGGGGTTTCCACCACCAGTGCCCGGATAATATTTCTGTCAGTCAAAACGGACACCTCCCACAACCCCAAAGCCGATGCCATCAAAGAGAAGGAGAATCAGTTTTCCCCTGATTCTTTTCCTCACATGGATCGTTCGTTGAGCAGATTAAATTGAATCAGATAAACCAGTGCTGTAATAAAGGAAAAGATAATCACACCCCAAAGGAATACCGTTCCCATCGGGAGCTCGAACATCAGCAGGAAAAGAGCAACATAGTAAAGAATAGTGGTTAGTTTCCCCATGATGTTGGCCGGAACCGTCAGCCTCCCTCGAAAATGGAAAAAGGCAGAGGCGATAATCATCCCCAGATCCCGGAGGAAAATCGCAACCGCCGCAGGGATACTGATTCGTTGTGATATAAGCAGGGAAAGAAATACAGCCAACATCATCAATTTGTCCGCCAGAGGGTCCAACATGATCCCCAACTGTGTCACCTGACTGTGTCTTCTGGCCAGATATCCATCGATCACATCGGTGATCCCCGCCAGCAGAAGCACCGCAAAGGCCCACTGTATCCGATAGGGAAGATCGGAGAAAAAAATAACCAGATAAATCGGGATCAGGGTAAACCTCATCAAGGTGACTATGTTGGGTAAATTCAATTGGAGCCCCTCCTCAAGGATTCCATCGCTTGTTGATACCCGGAGCAAACCTTGGAGTGATGAGAAAAAGACCCGTCTCTACCGCCCGGGTGTTCCGGGCGGGGACGGGTATTACCCGTAGATAAGATTGTATAAGTGCTCCCATAATTCTCGGGTAAATACTTCACCAGCCGGGTCATCTCCGATGACACTATAACCGATTAACAACCCCCCAGCCAAGGCCGCCACAAGCAACAAAGGGAACCAGATAAAGGTGTACATCAACACCTTTTTGGTAAACTTCTTCTTCCCCTCGGTCTCCGATACTTCCTCACTGTCCTGATCAGCCACTGGGACGTCAGGTTCACCTAGTGAACTCTCTTCTTTCGTCCGTTTTTCGTCGGGTTCGGGGTCAGTCTTCACGCCCTCCCCAGAGTCCCCTTTTTTCCACTTCAGAACCCCGGTCGGCTTGGGATAGTCTTCCGATTGCACCGAATCCTTCGGCGTGACATCAGGATCTTCCTCGCCTTCCCCATCCTCCGACCCCGGAAGGGATGGGGAAGGCGCTGCCCCCATCCCTCGGTCGTGATCCAGCTGGTCCTCCCAGTCCGTTGGGGACTCAGGGTCCCCTGTGTTCGGACCTTTGGACGGGTTCGGATCTTCTCCACTCCCGCCAGTTTCTACCTCGACGGGCTTAGAGGCGGATTCCGTTTGCTCCTCCACATTTGGTTCAGGAGAAGCTGGGGAGACAGTCGGATTCGTCAGCTGCTCATCTGTTTCCGCTTGCTCCTTGTTTGAAGCTCTCACTTGAGCTTCTTCCAAATTCGATTCCGAGTTTTTGGCCCAAACTTGGGTTGGTTTTTCTTCTTTTTGCTGCATAACTATCCTCTCCGAGCAGCCGTTATGGTGGGATGAGACGGGTCCGCCCCCGGCCTGCCTGTCCAACCCAAAAAACGGACCCGCCTATTTATGTATTTCCTTTTTAAAACGCCAGCAACAGATCTCCATAAATAAAATATATCGCAACTCCAGCGCGAAGTCCACTGGAAACCCAAAGCTTCCTTCAAACAGAAACCAGGTGGAATCTGGAACCTTTTCCACCCTGGGTTTCCTCTGTGCTATGCAATCCGGAGCGGCCGGTGAGACCTATGGCCTCTATGTACCGACCCAAGCGGGTTCCATTGGTTGATGGTGGGCGGGGTGTGCCAAAGCGGGGTCCTCCTCAGATTTTTGTCGTCTCCAATTTCTTCTCCTTTTGCGGGCGTACCCTTTTGTATTTAATCTTTGTCGCTTCCCCTCCCCGCAGATGACGAATAGATTTGTGGTACTCCAGAATTTCCTTGACTTGGTTGGCCAATTCGGAGTTTATCTCGGGTAACCGCTCCGTAAGATCCTTGTGCACAGTGCTTTTGGAAACCCCGAACTCTTTTGCAATCGTGCGGACCGTGTTTCGGGTTTCCACAAAGTAACGTCCAATCTTAATTGTCCGCTCTTTGATGTAATCGTGCACTCCCCTCGCCTCCCTCTTCGAATGTCTGGTACATTATATGAGCTGTCTTGCCGGTTATTCTCATCTAACAAGCCCTGACAAGCCTGATTTCGCCATTTTTTAGCCAATTTTCCGACCCTAGGTGGAGCAAAAAACAAAAAAAGATCCGCTCCCTAAGAGCGGATCCGACATGCCGATTTCAATTCTGTTTCAGATAAGTTGCGGGATTGACGGATTCACCACCTTTTTTCATTTCAAAATGTAGGTGGGTACCCGCCTCTTTTTCGAATTTATTGTGACCGGCTTCTGCAATTTTTTGACCCTGTTTCACCTTGTCTCCGGTTTTCACCATCACACCAGCCAAACTTTGGTACACAGTGGTCAGGCCGTTTTTATGTTTTACTTCCACTAAATGGCCTGTCAGCGGATTCTCCTCCACCCGCAGGACTTTACCAGCCTGAACGGCAGTTACATCAAAGGTTTTTCCGTCTTTGCGGGCAAAGTCCCAACCGGCATGAGGCCAAAAGGTATTGGCATAATGGACCAAGGCGGCCTCTTTCGACTTTTCAGAACCTGCTTCATCGTAATACTCCATCGTGACCTCTGCTTTGGATCCGGGAGAGACCGGCAGTTTCATTTCCACCGCCGTTTTGTCCGTCGGCGCCGTCTCCTCCTGCTTCAACTCTTCCAACCCGGTGTTGGGCTTGGTCACACCCAGGTCCTGGGCGCTTTGGTACCACCAAACCAGGCTGAGAATGAGTGCTGCAGCTGCTAGATAAACTGCGGGGAAAAACCATTTTTTCGACATCCACCTTTTCCACTTCAGTCGGGAAATTTTTTCAACCGATCCCGTCGGTTTGGAGTCTTCTGGTTTCATTTGAGTTATCACCTCAGGATCCATTGTGGACACGGAACCCTGGATTTATACCTTTTTCCCTTCTTTTTTCATATATATTCCAAATGGAATCAAGAGATTGGCTCCACTTCAGCAGTCTACCAATCTCACTTGAATAAGTGGAAGAAGGGAACCGATGAACTCCACCCGACCTATAGATTCGCCAACTTTTATGTGGGGAGATCCTGTTCACCACTCCAATGCCCCAGAGGGCATCCGTCTTGTCGAGGTCCTTCCACTCCCTGAGCGGGAAAGAAATAAAAGACGGGCCGCTGTAGAGCATGTGGAAGCTACATACAGAAAAAGGTTGCTCTTCCACCTTAACTCTTCGCCAGGGTGGAAGGGCAACCTGAATATAGGGCTTAGCCCATTTGGATTGTAGTGCCTGTGGCCAACCTGAATCTAAAGCAACAGCCTCGATTCGTGTTATTTTTTCTTCATATAAGCGTCCATCCTCCCGATCTCCACCCCGCGGTAGTAATGTTGGATGATCTGCTTGGCTGACTTTCCTTGTTTGCCCATAAAGTTAGCCCCCCATTGGCTCATGCCCACCCCGTGACCATATCCTTTGGTTTCCACTGTGACTGTACCTTTCGAAATTTGAAAGCTAAAATCGGCGGAGGCAAGATCGAGTGCTTCCCGAATCTGCCGCCCGCTGAACACTTGGTCCCCGACCTGAACCTTGTCGACACTGCCACCCGCCGTCCGTTGGGTCACCTGAAGCCAATCCCCTCCGGCGGTGGATGCTTCCACGGCCACTTGTTTTCCCGTGGTTTGGGAAACCTGATCTACAAAATCCGCCACCGGAAATTGCTTTCGGTCACGATATTTGGGAGAAGATTGATCCCAATGGGAAGGGACGCTCCGCAGATAGGGATACTCTTGTGCAAAATAGTCCTCAGAGTTCTCCGTTTTGCCGTTACTGGTGGAAAAAAAGGCAGCATAGATCGGCTTTCCCTGATACTGAATCACTTGACCCGCAGTTTCCGCTACCGCTTGATTGATTCGGGTGGAATTGGTTTTATAATCCTCCCCCCACTGTTTTTTCAGTTGTTTATCCGTAAGAAAGACCTGGTGATTCACAGTATCGGTCACATGTGCT
>CAUGKZ010000123.1 GCA_959600065.1 uncultured Kroppenstedtia sp.
TATCTGTCACATTGCCACCGGTTCCCTGGCGCAATTGTTCCAGTTCTCCCGTGGCTACCAGCCGACCCTCTTGGAGTATGGCCAGTCGATCGCATAAACGCTCCGCCACTTCCAACACATGAGTGGAGAAAAAGACGGTGTTGCCCCTGTCGCTGTGCCTGCGCATCTCTTCTTTTAAAATCGCAGATGACCGAGGGTCCAAACCGACCATCGGTTCATCCAGAATCCAAACCGGTGGTTGATGAATCATGGAGGCGATCAGACTGATCTTCTGCTTCATCCCCCGCGAATAGCTATCGATCAGATTTCCGATCGCCGATTCCATACCTAACCGTTCCACCCACTCCGGAATCCGATTTTTGCGGATGTCTGCCCCCACTTGGTGGATGTCCGCCATGAAGGTTAAGTATTCCAAACCGGTCAGCCTCGGATAAGGATCGGCACTATCTGGAACATATCCGATTCTTTTTTTCGCTTGCACCGGGTGGTCGATGATGGAGATCCCGTCTACCTCGATTTCTCCTGCATCCGGCTCCAGAATCCCGGTAACCATCTTGATCGTGGTAGTTTTCCCCGCCCCATTGGGACCGAGAAAACCGAAAATCTCTCCCCGCTCCACCGTCAATTGCAAGTTCTCCACCGCCGCTCTCCCTGACTTTCCATAGGTTTTACTCACATTTCCAAACCAGATCATCGGATTCAATCGATCCACGCCCTTTCATCCAAATAAAACAGCCTCCATATTAAATCTCCCTATACAACACGATTTCAGGGCTGTTGATGAACCCTAAAGTGGAAGATGGGAACAAAACAATCCTTTCCCTCTATTGCCCCCATCGCAAAGGGGGCGGGGAGGATGGGACGGCTAGGATCTCTTGCAAAGAGCGCATAGCGAGACCCGGGAGCGGAAAGCGACCCTGGCGAGACTTGTGCCCTATGGGTGCAAAGGCTTTTCACCCTCCCACCATCCCGACCTGATTTCCTGCCTAAAATAGGCCGAATCAACACGCCTGACACGATTTAAGGATTCGGTGGATCCTCCCCTTGACCTGCCCCATCGACCACTATAAAATATATCAACATTCTGAACAATGGGGTGCTACTTTTGGAACGTGAGAGAGACAGCTACAATCTTACCCAGACCGTAAAGGCCTCAGCCGCCCGACCTTACCACTCAACCCCGTTCCCTGCGAGGCGACACCTCCTTTCGCTACTCTTTTAAAAAACGGACCCCGCAGGTCCGTTTTCCCATCTACTCTTCCGATAACTCATCCAGGGTTTTAGTGAATCCGGGGGCGAAGTGTTCCAGGAAGTAGTCGATTTCCGGCATTTGCAGCTTGTCCATCCGCTCCTTCAGCTCATCCCGGGCCACGACGAACTCCCGGTTTCCAGCGGAAATCTCTGTCAGGCACTTCAGATAGCCATCCAGGAGATCGGCCCCTTTCACCCAGCGGATTAATTCAGGTTCCTCACCGTGGATCAAGGGTCGGTAATGATCCTTCAGCTCCGCTGGCACCATATCGAAGAGACGATCCGCCGCCAAGGATTCCAACTCCCGAAATCCTTTGAGAATCCGGGGATTGTGATGTTTTACGGGACCGGGAATGTCCCCGGTGATCACCTCGGTAACATCGTGAAAGAGAGCGAGGGTGACCGCCCGTTCCACGGGAACTTCTTTTCCGTGGATTTCTGTGGCGATCGTGCATAAGGCATGGGTCAATACCGCCACATGATAACTGTGTTCCGCCACATTTTCTGGCATCACAGTGCGCATCAGATTCCAGCGTTGGATCAGACGGAGACGAAACAATTGAGCGAAAAAGGGATTCAAAGCTTCCACCTCGGTCTCAAGAATCTATATTATCCAGGTTTCCCTTTCGCCATCGAGGTCCTCCGTCCCTTCCCACCTGAGCGGCAGGTCTTCCAAGACAACATTTTTCATATTGATCGTGAATCACAATCACGGCGATCATGAAGATCAAACCAATCTGAGGAACCAAGATCGGATAATCGTACATCCCATGACCCAGCAGAGCAAAAATGATCGAGATCAACACCCCTGCCAACCGTTTCTCCTCTTTGGTTTTGGCGGATTTTCGCCAGCGGCGTGCCCGACTGGTGGTGACCACGATTAAGCTGAGGAATAACAACAGTCCGACCACTCCAAAATCCGTGGCCATTCCCAGAAAAACATTGTGAGCATGGAACAAATACCGACCCGTCAGCTGGTCAAACAGATAACTGAAGTGTAACGGGAGAACCCCTGTCAACCAATTTTCCGCAAATAAGCGAAAGGAGTTCTGCCAGACAAAAAAACGGACCTCTGCTGTTGCAAACAGAGTCTCCTCCCTCGGAATTAACGTTTGATTGGTATAGATCACCAACCCGACGGTCACCAACCCAAGGAACAGGAGGACGGTACGTTTCCGGTGACCAGTCATCCATACCTGGATCAGAAGCCCGATCACCAGGCCCACCCAGGCTCCCCGGGAACCCGTGCACCAGATTGCCAAACAAATCACCACAAAAGTTGCAAAGGCACCGATCTTTCGCCAGCGCCCCACCAGCACCGAAGAAGCATAGATGCTGAGCAAAGCCAGGCAGATCAGCATGGCCGCAGCCAAGTTGGAATTGGATGCGGTGCCAATGCTGCGGACCGATTCGGCTTGTTGCATCGGATAAAAACCCAATAGATAAAACAGGGTGGATTTTTCAGTTGGGATCCAATCCACACGTTGGAGAATAGTCACAACCACCGCATACAACCCAAAAAGCCAAAACTGGAGATAATGCTTCTGAAATTGGCGCCAGTCCCAATTCAGGACTTCTTTGATCCACAGGGAAAGAAGATAATACAGACCGAACAACAAAACCGGGATCAATCCGGCGGGGAGCCAGCCCAACAGGAGATACGGATTGAAAAACCAACTGATCGTAGACCAAACCATAAATCCGAGAAAAATCCGCTCCGGCCATCCGAAGACATTCCAATTCCCTTTGTATGTGAAAAGGATGACAACCCCCAGCAACAACAACACGACAGCTGGAAAAACCGGCGATATAATAATAGTGATCAGTAGCAGTTGCATCCAGCGTTCATTTAAATTTCTCTCTTTATGCGAGCCCATATCCACAAAAAGACTCCCTTTATCCCAAAATTGCATTACCCTCAGCATTATATCCATCCACTGGGAAAAGAACAAGATATAGAAAAAACAAGAAACTCGGGGGTATGACATTAGGGAGCCATAAGATTGAGCACGGCTTCAATACTGTGGGAGGGATCGATGTTTTGCCTCCATTCCAACATTCGCTCCCGGAGTTGATCGAAACAAGGATCACCCGCCAACAACTTTTCGAACCAGATGTTCAGCTCCTCATCATTCGCCACCACTTCCGCCAATCCCTGCTCTTCCATAAACCGGGCATTTCTTTCTTCATGTCCCGGAATGGAGCCATAGATGAGCAACGGCTTTCCCTTGGCGATGGTTTCCGAGCAAGTCATGCCTCCCGGCTTGGACACGATCAGATCGGCAGCCTCCATCAATTCGGGCATCTGATCGGTAAACCCCTCGATCCGGATTTGGGGATGTTGAAGTTCGGGGTCCCTCTCCAGACTTTCTTTCAACCGGCGATTGTGACCGGTACAAACCAGAATCTGCATGAAGTCTTTCCACTTCGCCGCCACCTTAACCAGTCGATCGGTCTGCCCGATCCCCATACCGCCTCCTAGAATCAGAAGGGTGGGCAACTGGCTGAGCCCCAGCTGGTCTCGGGTTGCTTCCTGGGTCTGCTCCACCCAAAACCGGGAATCCGTCGGAATCCCCGTTGCAAAAATCTTTCCCGGTTCCACCCCCATCTGAGCCAGTTGCTCCTTCACCCCGACATGCGGCACCAGGTAACGGTCCACTTCCCCTTGAACCCACGAACCGTGTGCGGAAAAATCCGTGATCAGGGTGCAAAGGGTGACCGGATCGCCTTTCCTTTTCAGCCGGGCGATTCCCGAAGTGGAAAAGGGGTGTGTCGAGATCACTAAATCCGGCCGCTCTTTTCGAATATAATCGGACAAGCGGGGATACAGGGTCTGATACAGGAGCCACTGCGTCCATTTCGGGAAAGCACGGGAATGGTGGCGTCCATAAATGATTTTCCAAAGGGATGGCGCTTGCTTTAGCATGGACAGATAGGAATAGAGCATTACCTTGCTGATTCGAGGGCGCAACTCACATCCTAGTTCCACCACCCTGACCTCCACTCCCGGGGTTGACCGCCGAATCCCTTTGGCCAAGGCTTCTGCGGCTTTCGTATGTCCTGAACCAAAATTCTCCGATACGATCAGGACTTTTTTTCCGTCGGGCCACACCTCTTTTTCACTCTGAAAAAGAGTGGGACCAGCCCAGGTCCTTCGGTCGATCATACCCGTTCCACCTTTCCCCGCCCCGGACCGATGACCGGTGTTTGGGCTGGAATCACCTACGTTTACCGTCCGTCTTCATAGGAATTGCTCCTTATTATAACACAGTCACCTATCGGAAAAATCAACGGCTCTCTTCACTGCGCTGGACCATCAAAAAAGACAGGCTCAGATCCGCCTGTCTTCACGTCACCATCATTAAAACGCGTTTTTATCTTCAGGTGTTTCCCCCGCCGCAGCCAGGAAAAGCTTTTTCTCACCCTGCCTTTAATTTCCTCCCAAAAATCGGGCCATTCCCTGGACGGCTTCCCCCGCATCCGGTCCCTCAGCTGTCACTGTGATTTCTGTTCCAGGTAAACGACGGATGAGGACCATCCGGCCCCAATCCTTTCCATTGTACTCTTTGTCCCCCCGCCGAAGGGTAAGCTTAGATGAATACTTCTTCGCCTGGTTCACAATCTCCAGGGCAGTGAAGTAACGATGTAGCTTCACCGTTTTCTCATGATTTACACCTTCCTGCCCTCCGTCATCTGGAGAAGTTCCCGGACCCGGGGAGGGTCGATCAGCTGGGGGGTCACCCACTTCGGGAGAATCCGTCGGGCTTTCGTCTTCCCCTTTCTTCCCATCCTCTCCCGCCTCCGGATCCTCTTCTTCTTTTCCTTTGGAGGGATCCGAGGAGTCTTCATCCTTCTCTTTCTCCAACTCATCGGAGAGAATCCCGTTGATTTTTTCCTCCGCTTCAGATGAGCTCATGGAAGAAAAACCACTGCGCAAATCGATCCAGATCCCACCTTCGGGCCGTGCCAGCGAGGCTTCTTTCAGCGTATCCAACTCCAGGGAAGGCATGGCAGCCCCTTCCGCTTCCATGCCTTCGACACGTAGATACACATCGTGAAGGACGATGGAGGGCATCAGGGAGTCCAGTTGCAAGGGTTTTTCAAAACGGATAAAATCGTCTGCTTTGATTTTAAACCCAATCGCGTTGGCCTTCAGCGACAATCCCTGAATGGTCACGGTCCCCGAATCCTCCATGCGCACCCCCCAACTTCCCTGACCCGAGGAGTAGGATCCGCCCATTCGCATGCCGGATATTTGGGATTGATCGATATCCATCTTCAACACCAATCCCTGATGACCGGACCCCAGTCCCAGCAGCATCCCTTTGGACTCGATCCGATCCGCACGGATCACCAATTCCTCCGATGCTTTCCCAGCGGCGGACACGGAAGGCACAGAGACCATGAGGAGGGATAAGATCAAACCCAACACAACATAAGATTTTCCTTTTTTCAACAGCGTTCCCCCTCCCGCGTACCGCAGATCCCCTGTTCTGGGAACGGGAAACCACGTTTTTTCCTGAGAAAACAACTTCCATCATCCCGTGGCAGACTCTCCGATCGACGTTTTTTCCTCTACAAAATCCCCCTCTATCCGAACCTGACCCTTCTCTTTCTTCTGATCCCAGGCTATACACAGACACC
>CAUGKZ010000124.1 GCA_959600065.1 uncultured Kroppenstedtia sp.
TATACTTTTTTCTTGTTTTGAGCGAGGATATTTAGATCACTTAGGTCCTTAAACATGGTTTTTCCCCAGTAATAATGAAAGATGTCAAAGCGGCCCCAGTTTTGTCGGAACCACTGGGGCATTTTTTCAAGGCGAAGATAACCCTGCAACGGATATTTAAATTTGCTTTGGTTATAAATCAGCTGTTCCGTGTGGTAACCTCGACGATTCAATTCACGAGCCAGCAGATTTCCTTGCCCGGCGATGTCTACTGGAGCTATTAAAATACGCATAAGCAATCTCCTATCCTATTTAACATATTCAGTACATCTTATGTTCTGCTTTTCGCCCCGGTGTGGATATCGATAGAAATAGGGCGTGGAGGATCTCTGCGAGTTTGTGTTCTATTTCGCTTCGGTGCAGAAGTGAGGACAGGCTTCAGTGACTCGATTTGTCACCCTCTTCGGATCTGTCACATCCTTAACGAGCGCTCGTAAGACTTCTTTGGAGACAAGACCCTGATTCGTCAGGTTTTTTCCTTTTGCATAACCTGGTGAGACAAGTCATAGGATGTACCAAAACCGATGTGGAAAAGAGGGGCGGTGAATCCCATGATGGAATGGTCCCGGGGCATCAGCAAAAGGCGACAGGACCGGATCCGGGCGATCAGGGAAGGAAAAGAGCTTCCCAGAGGCGGGAGTGGTTCACGTTACCGGAGTCAACCGATGCTCTCCAAAAAAGACCCGGAGGGCAAATGGGACGAGCTTCCCTGGAACCGTCCTGGGGTGTGGGAGAAAGAGGAGAGAAAGAAGAGGAAAGACAGCCGATTGTTGATTCAGACCTTTTTTGCATTTTTTCTGATGACAGGGGCTTGGTTGATCTTTCAATCGGATACCCCCTCAGCCAGACAGGCTCAAGTCTTCATTTCTGAGGTGATGAACCGGGATTATAACTTTCAGAGCGTGGCTCGTTGGTATGAGGAGAACATCGGCGGAGCCCCGGCGATTCTGCCTGCCTTTCGGGAAGATGCGGGGAAGAAAGAGAAAAAACCTTTATCTTGGGTGGCTCCGGTGAAGGGCAGCCTCGTCCAGCCCTTTAAAAAAGGAGAGCGGGGAGTGGTGATCCGCACCGAAACCGGGGCACCGGTGGTTGCTGCGGCACAAGGGTGGGTGGTGGAGACTGGAGAGCGGGAAGGGCTGGGGAAAACCGTGATCCTTCGCCATGCCGATGGCAAAGAGACTTGGTATGGATGGCTAAAAGAGATTCAGGTGAAGAAAAAAGATTGGGTACAACCGCGTCAGCTGGTGGGGGAAGTGGGAGGGCGAGGGGGGGATCCTCTACTCTTTTTCGCTCTCAGACAGGGAGGCGATTTTGTCAACCCCACGGGGGTGGTCGCCTTTGAGTAGGTTTCTCTTTCTGCAAGGACTTCGGATCCGGATCCATAGTCTGTTCTGGTTGGTGATCTTCACTTCAGTGGTGACAGGCCAATTTCTGGAGGTGATCACCCTCTTTGTCTTGGTGCTGATCCATGAACTGGGACATGTGACTGTGGCTCATTCCTATGGTTGGCGGATGTCCGGGATTCAGTTGCTTCCCTTCGGAGGTGTGGCCCATACAGAGGAATGGGGAACGGTACCGGCCCGGGAAGAGGTAGCGGTCGCTTTGGCGGGTCCTTTTCATAATGTCATGATGGTTCTTTTTGGATACGTCTTTTTTCAGATGGGCTGGTGGTCAGAGGAGTGGATGCAATATTTTGTGCAGGGAAACACCTTGATGGCAGGTTTTAACCTGTTGCCGATCTATCCCTTGGACGGGGGCAGAATCTTACAGGCTTTGCTCAGTTATCGCTTCTCTTACCGGCGGACACTGACCCTGAGTCTGACTTGTAGTCTGACGGGGGCTTGTCTGATCCTGCTGTGGAGTGTGTGGGGCGGGAGTTGGAATCTCAATCTCTGCGTGATCGCGCTGTTTTTGTTATACTCCAGTGGAATCGCGTTTAAACAGCGGGATTATCAATATATGCGCTTTTTGATGAAACGGAGTGAATCCACGGTCTCTGCCCAGGCTCGGATCGTCCGCTTACAGGTCAACCATGATGAAACCTTGGTATCGGTGCTGAAACGATTGCAAAAAGAGGCCTACCATGTGGTAATGGTGCGGGATTCCCAAGGGGGGTGGTCTCCTCTTCCAGAAGAGGTGCTGTTTCGCAGCTTCTTTCATGAGAAGAAACCGGACTGTCGCATGGGAGACCTGATTGCATAGGCTACATTGACAATCCAGAGGAGCTATGTTACGATTTCCTTTGTGCAATATGCGCATAGGTACTTACTCCCCCGGAGTAGCTGTACCGCACGGGATGGGTATCGGCAGGAAGGGGATTTTTCCCCACCCAAATCCGGCGAGTCTTCACAGGAGAAGGAGGTTCCGGGATGTATGCATTGATCGAGACCGGTGGCAAACAATATCGCGTCCAAGAAGGACAAGCGATTTACATTGAAAAGCTGACCGCCGCTGAAGGTGAAACCGTCACTTTTGACAAAGTACTTCTCGTCAACAAGGAAGAGGGGACTGTAGTCGGCACTCCCGTAGTGGATGGAGCCAAAGTGACCGGTAAAGTGGAAAAACACGGTAAGGGAAAAAAGGTGACCGTGTTCAAATTCAAACCAAAAAAGAACTATAAGCGGAAACAGGGACATCGCCAACCCTTTACCAAAGTGGTCATCGAGAAGATCGAGGCTTGATTCTCACCACATGATACGGATTTCCTTGTATCGTGACGAGATAGGTGACTTGGAGCGAGTCATCCTTCAAGGGCACGCCGGTTTCGGGGAAGCTGGAGAGGATCTGGTTTGTGCAGCGGTGTCCGGGATCGCAGTCGGTCTGACCAACGCTTCGGAAACCCTCCTCGGGGTGCAAATCCATTCGGATGATGTCAACCAAGAGGAGGGGGGCTACCTGGAGTGCCGGATCCCGGGCGGTCTGATGCCTGAAACACGGCAGAGAGTCAGTTTCCTTCTGGAAGCGATGACAGCTGCTCTCCAATCGGTGGCGGATGAATATCCCGCTTATATTCAAATTCAAGAACGTTAAATCTCATTTGAAGGAGGTGGACATCCATGCTGAAAATGAACTTGCAGTTTTTCGCCCAGAAAAAAGGGGTCGGTTCCACTAAAAACGGGCGGGACAGCATTGCCAAACGCCTGGGCGTGAAGCGCGGTGACGGTCAATTGGTGAGTGCCGGTAGCATCCTGGTCCGGCAACGGGGAACCAAGATCTATCCTGGAATCGGTGTGGGCCGTGGCGGCGATGACACCCTCTTCGCCAAAGTGGAAGGCGTTGTGAAATTTGAACGGATGGGTCGTGATCGCAAGCGGGTCAGCGTTTACCCGCAAGCAGAATTGGCTCAGGTCGAAGCCTGATGTGTGTGTCGAGAATCCCTGGCTGAATCGCCGGGGTTTTTTCATGGGCAAAAATCGATTACCATAGACAGAAAAGACGGGAGAGGGTTTTGTGCCGAAAGGGTTCTCTTTTGGATTGCAGATAGCTTTCCTGGCGATGGGGGTCCTCCTTTTATCCGTGTATTCTGGGGATTGGCGAGTAGGTTTGGCGTTAGGAGTGGGATGGCTCCTTGTGGCGGCTGGTTGGATGAGAACTTGGATGCGCCGGTTGGAAAAGCAGGATCGGGAGCGGTCGGTCCGGGAACAGTTGGAACTGTTAAGCTGGCAACGTCATGATTGGCTGAATCACCTCCAGGTCTTGATGGGATTTACCAGCTTGAATAAACCGGAGCGAATGTCCTCTTATCTGCAAGAACTGGTCCACCGATTGGAAATCGAACGCGTCACCTCCCAGGTGGAACCTCCCCAGTTGGCTTTAAGGCTTGCCTTGTTGAGGCGGGATCATCCTGAGTGGCAGTGGGTGCTGGAGGTGGAAGAAGGACTGGGGCCGCTGAAGGAGAAGGCCGCAGATCAAATCGGATGGATTCTGGAAGCGACGGCGGTTTGGCTGAAACCATTTGCAGAAGAGCAGGGTGAAGTGAGGGAATTATATCTTCAGCTCTCCCAGAATCCGGAAGGATGGCTGTTGCGATTCCGACCAGAGGGAGAAGAGAAATATCCCACGGGTGAATGGCAGCAGCTTCGGGAAAAGATAAAAGCATACGGGGGAGAAGCGATGCTTGGGGATTCCGGAAGGTTTTTCGACATCCAGGTACCCAGTGGCAGAAATACATAACAGGCGGTGGGGAGCATGTTTGTAGACAAGGTGAAAGTGTTTGTCAAAGGGGGCGATGGTGGGAATGGCATGGTCGCCTTTCGACGGGAAAAGTACGAGCCTTGCGGCGGTCCCGCCGGTGGGGATGGTGGTCGGGGCGGAGATGTGGTGTTCCAAGTGGATGAAGGCCTACGGACACTGATGGATTTCCGTTATCGAAAACAATTTAAAGCCGATCGGGGAGAACATGGACGTTCCAAAAGTCAGCATGGAAAAGGGGCAGAATCCTTGGTGGTGAAGGTTCCCCCAGGAACGGTCGTCATTGATGCGGATCGCGGCGAGAGGATCGCTGACTTGACCCGCCAGGGCCAGACAGCGGTGATCGCCTCAGGCGGACGGGGGGGACGGGGAAATATCCGGTTTTCCACCTCTAAAAATCCAGCCCCCCATGTAGCGGAAAATGGAGAACCTGGTGTGGAGCGATGGGTTGAACTGGAGTTGAAACTCTTGGCCGATGCAGGGTTGGTGGGCTATCCCAGTGTGGGGAAATCCACTTTGCTGTCGGCGGTGTCTGCAGCCCGACCCAAGATCGGTGATTATCATTTTACCACGATCCACCCCAACCTAGGTGTAGTGGAAACGGAGGATGGCCGCAGTTTTGTTATGGCGGACCTGCCGGGTCTGATCGAAGGCGCCCATACAGGAGTGGGCTTGGGTCACCAGTTCTTGCGTCATGTGGAACGAACCCGGTTGTTGATCCATGTAGTGGATATGGCGGGTTCCGAGGGGAGAGATCCCTACGAAGACTGGTTGCAAATCAATGAAGAGCTGACACTGTATCGAAAAGAGCTGGCGGATCGACCGCAAATCGTCGTCGCCAACAAGATGGATCTGCCTGAAGCAGAGGAGCATCTGCAGCGGTTTAAAAATGCTACCGCCGGGAAAGTTCCTATCTTTCCAGTCTCCTCTGCCACCCGTGAGGGCTTGCGGGAGCTTCTATTTGCGGTGGCGGATCGTTTGGATGAACTCCCCGATGAGCCCCAGGAAGAAGAGGAGCTGGAAGAACGGAAAATTTACCGGAGTCCCGCCGCTGAGGAAGCCTTCCAAGTTCGCAGAGAGAATGAACTCTTTGTCGTGGAGGGAGCCAGGGTCGAAAAGTTGGTCAAAATGACCAATTTCCAGTACGATGAATCGATCCGCCGCTTCGCACACACCTTGAAGCGGATGGGAGTTGATGATGCGCTCCGGAAAAAAGGGGCCAAGGAAGGAGACACCATCCGGATCGGAGAGATGGAGTTCGATTTTCAGGATTAAGAAAGCCACCGGGCGAATTTTCGCCGGGTGGCTTTTTGGCGCATTTATCATTGTGGTCCAGGTTATGGAGGGGGCTGCTTTCTAACTTTCCACACTGGGTTTAGATTGGATAAGCTTAGTAAATACAAAACGGACGAGGGGTCCCATAATCAAGATTTGCAAAGGCCATGCCAGCACCAGGTTTTTACCAAAAATCGAGTTATAATCAGTCATGATTGAATGGGAAGGAGATCCAGTGTGAAAGTTCGTTGTAATTACACCGTACATCGACATAAAAAATGCCATTCCAATCACCATGCATGTGGAGATGGCCAGGATGGTATATAATTGATTTGTTGTATGAGCAGTGAACTTCAACGCTATTTTTTTAGCGATTGGCCCAACTATAA
>CAUGKZ010000125.1 GCA_959600065.1 uncultured Kroppenstedtia sp.
TTCCTTATCACATTGATGAACAGGTGGCCATCTACAAGCTGGAATCCCTTGGTGTAGCGATTGACGATATGACAGATGAACAGAAAGAGTATCTCAACAGTTGGCTGGTGTAAGCTTTATTCCACCAAAAGAATAAAATGTAAAAATCCTGCACTCGGTGCAGGATTTTTTTGTTTGGCTGTGGTATAATTTACATTGTGGTGGAAAGTGGTAGGAAGTGGGGAATAAGGGGGAGTGAAGGGGGGTAGGTGGTGTGTTCATGGGTGAATATCGTCACAGTGTGGACGATAAAGGTCGTCTGATCGTCCCGTCCAAATTCCGGGAAGATCTGGGGGAGACCTTTGTCATCACCCGTGGACTGGACCACTGCCTGTTTGTTTATCCCATGCCGGAGTGGAAGCAGTTGGAACAAAAACTGAAATCGCTCCCGTTCACAAAAGCCGACGCCCGCGCATTCACCCGTTTTTTCTTTTCGGGTGCGATCGTAGCGGAGTTGGACAAGCAGGGCCGGGTTAACCTTCCGGGAAACCTGCGGGAATTTGCGAAGCTGGTAAAGGATTGTGTCGTCATCGGTGTTTCCAGTCGGGTGGAAATATGGAGTAAAGAAGCGTGGTCATCCTACTATGAGACTTCCCAGGATTCATTCAACGAAATTGCAGAAAAATTGGTGGACTTGGATTTGAATCTGTAGGTCGATGGAAAGGTTGAAGCCGTTTGTTTCGACATGAAACTGTAATGAGAGAAGAAGCAGTGGAAGGCTTGTTGGTCCGTCCCGGTGGCATCTATGTCGATTGCACATTGGGTGGTGCCGGGCACAGTTTATTGATAGCGGAGCGCTTGGGCAAAGAGGGGATCCTGATCGGGTTGGACCAGGATGACCAAGCCTTGCAGGCCGCCTCCGATCGGCTAAAAGGTGTCGACTGTCAGGTTCACCTGATGAAGAGTAACTTTCGCCGCTTGGAAAAAGTGTTGGAGCGGTTGGATCTGGAGCGAGTGGATGGAGTCCTGTTCGATATCGGGGTTTCCTCACCGCAACTGGATGAAGGGGAGCGAGGATTCAGTTACCAGTATGATGCTCCACTAGATATGCGGATGGACCCCGATGGAGAGTTGACCGCCCGCGACGTGGTGAACACTTGGTCTGAAGAGGAGATTGCGCAGATTCTGTTTCGCTATGGGGAGGAGAAGTTTTCCAGGAGAATTGCGCGCAAAATAGTGGAAACCCGTTCTCAGCGTCCCATCGAAACCACCGCAGAGTTGGCTACGGTAGTCAAGGAGGGGATTCCGGCGCCGGCGAGACGAAAGGGTCCCCATCCCGCCCGCCGCAGTTTTCAAGCGATTCGGATTGCAGTCAACGATGAATTAAATGCTTTGGAAGAGGGACTGGAGCAGGCCGTCCGCTATCTGAACCCTGGTGGTCGAGTGAGCGTCATTACCTTCCATTCCCTGGAGGATCGGATCTGCAAGCGTTTTTTTCAAGAAAAAGCGAAGGGGTGCATTTGCCCACCTGATTTCCCCATCTGTACTTGCGGGAAAACTCCGGAACTCCGCATTATCACAAAGAAATCTTTGCAACCGTCGGCGGCGGAAACCGGGCGAAATCCCCGGGCACGGTCCGCCCGGTTGCGTATTGCGGAAAAGTGTGAGGAGGGTCAAAGAGAGAGATGAAAGATTACCGGGGAAACACTTCGGTTGCGTACCAAATGGAACCCCAACCGAAACAGGCGACACAGACAAAAAGACAGCCGCAAGTAGGGTTTCCAGCAGGTGAAAAATTGTTGTATCTGGCCAGCCTGATTCTCTGTGTTGCTCTCGCTTCCGGTGTGCTGTCCCAATATGCCAAGGCGGCGGAAGTCAATCTGAAATTGCAACAGGTGGAGCGTCAGGCTGCCGCGGTGGAAGAAGAGAACGACGCCCATCGGGAAAGGATCCACGCACTGAAGAGCGGGGAGCGGATTCGCCAGTTCGCGGAAGAGAACGGCATGGTCCGGATGGAAAAACAGTCCCCCGGCAAAACACAAACAGATAAACAGAAGAATCCAGCTCGCGACGACGAACGGGGTTGACGCGATGAATCACGAAAAGAAAAAAAGCAAGATGAGATCACTGCTGGTGGGGTTGGGGATTACTCTGATGTTGTCGGCGGTGATCTTTCGATTGCTTTGGATTCAGACCGTCAGTGCTTCCTTCCTTCGGGAACAGGCACAAAAAACATGGGAGAAAAAAGAGGCCATCCAGCCAAACCGGGGCAGTATTTTAGACCGGACCGGTGAAGTCAGCTTGGCTGAAAGCGTGGATCAGTACGTGATTGCAGCAGATCTCAGCCAGGTGAAAAAACCGCGGAAAACTGCCCGTAAATTGGCGACAGTGATGGAGGGCTATTCCGAAGAGGAGCTTTATCAACGTTTGACCCAGAAAGGTGTCAGACAGGTGGAGCTGAAACGGAAAGGGAATTTCAAAGTTTCCAGGGAAGTCAGGGATCGGATCATCGCCCTCGGGCTGGATGGGATTTATCCCATCCAAACCACGGGCAGACAATACCCGCAAGGGAAATTGGCCGCTCAGGTGTTGGGATTTCTCAATGTGGAAGGAAAACCGGGGGGCGGGTTGGAGCAACAGTATGATTCCATCCTGAAGGGCCACCCCGGCAAGCTCCGTTTTGAAAAAGATGCGAAGGGGAACCCCGTCCCGAACGCCTCTGAGGATTATCAACCGCCAGACCACGGAAAGAACCTCGTCCTTACCCTGGATGCTGAGATCCAGTACACCGTGGAGAAATCCCTGGATGAAATCATGGATAAATACGGGGCCAAGGGGGCGACGGCGATGGTGGCCGACCCGAACAGTGGCGAGCTGCTGGCGATGGCCTCCCGACCCACTTTCAACCCCAACGAATTTGATCGGACCTTAGATAAAAACAACTCTATCAATCGGGCCGTCAGCACGCAGTACGAACCGGGTTCCACCTTTAAGATCGTCACCTTGGCTGCCGCTGTGGAAGAGGGGAAATTTCGAGCCGAGGACCGCTTCCAATCGGGAAGCATCCAAGTGGCGGGACAGACGATCCGGGATTGGAATGACAGCGGTTGGGGAGAGATCTCCTATGCTCGGGGAATCCACCTTTCCAGCAATGTGGCATTTGTCCATCTCGGCGAGAAATTGGGGTCGGATCGATTGATACGTTATATCGATCGCTTTGGTTTCGGAAAAATTACCGATGCCCATGGGCGAAAGACAGGCCTTGATCTTCCAGGAGAAGAGGCGGGCTACTATTTTGGTCACAGTCCTCTCCACGGGACAGAACTGGCGACCACCGCCTTTGGCCAAGGGATTGCGGTCACCCCGATCCAGCAGGTGATGGCGGTGTCAGCCGTTGCCAACGGAGGCACTTTATATCGTCCTTATCTGGTGAAAGAGATCCGAGATCCCCGGACAGGCAAAACGGTGAAAAAACATCAACCTTATCCTGTTCGCAAGGAAGTGGTCTCCCGGCAGACCGCCGATACGGTGAGGAATCTACTCCGGGGGGTGGTAACGGAGGGAACCGGCCGCCAGGCGGAAGTGGAAGGGTATTCTGTGGCAGGGAAAACCGGTACCGCCCAGAAGCCGAGGGAAGGTGGGAGAGGTTATGCCTCAGGCAGATATATTGTCTCATTCATCGGGTTCGCCCCGGCGGAAAAACCTGAGGTGGTGGTTTATGTCGCGGTCGATGAGCCAGCTCGCTCGGCCCATGGAGGGACTGTGGCGGCTCCTGCTGCGGGTCGGATCATCGGGGAATCCCTCCGTCAACTGGGGGTTCCAAAAGCTAAGTCCTCCTCATCTTCACGGGAGTCTGCATCGAAGCGAAGTGCGGCGGATTGGACTGATGATCCAGTGAACCAGGTGAAGAAAAAACTGAAAAAGACCGGCGTGAAAGTCCGTGTCCTCGGTAGCGGGGAGCGTGTGATTAATCAATCCCCGACACCGGGGGAGAGTTTGTCCGGGAACACGGTTCTGTTACTGACGGAATCTCCGCAAGCTCTGGAAATGCCGGACCTGACTGGACGCCCCCTGAGAGAGGCGATGGAGTGGTGTCGATTGTTAGAGCTGAAACCGGAGATTCACGGAGAAGGCTTTGTAGCCCGGCAGTCGATCTCTCCTGGTGCCCCGATCATGGAACAGTCTACAATCCGCTTGGAACTGAACCCGGACAGCGGATAAAACCCAAAGCCCTTCCACCTGGGGGGCCTTGGGTTTTATTTTGGTATCAGTATCAGTGGATGGACAATCCAGGTTTTGATTTTTGAGGGGTATAACCCACCTTTCCGTGAAATATGGTTGTCTTATAGAACCTGTCTCACGGAAGGAGTGTACCCATTGCCTGTACCCAGTCATCTGGTTCGGAAACGGTTGTTTATCGCCATGGTGGTGGGTCTTTTATTGTTTGTCGGGCTGTTGACCCGTCTCGGCTATGTGCAACTGGTCCAGGGAAAAAAGTTGAATGAAAAGGCTCAAGATCTGTGGACACGGGATATTCCCTTTGAAGGGAAGAGGGGGCGTATCCTGGATCGCAAGGGGGAAGTCCTTGCTTATAATGTCAGCTCCCCTTCGGTTCTCGCCATTCCTGCCCAGATCAAGGATCCTTCCCGGACAGCCAGGGAATTGGCCCGGATCTTGGTGGCTCCGGAAGAGAAGATCTATCGGCAGATCACCAAAAAAGAATTGATCGTCCGTCTTAATCCTTATGGCCGGAAAATCAGTGAGGATCGTGCCCAAGCCATTCATGAACTTCGCCTGCCCGGGATCACCGTGGCTGAGGATAATAAACGCCATTACCCTTTGGGAAGTTTGGCTGCCCATGTTCTCGGCTTTGCCGGAATTGACAACCAGGGGCTGGCGGGCTTGGAACTGATTTATGATGAGAAGCTTCGGGGGACGAAGGGGCGCGTCTCCTTCGGTGCTAATGCCAAAGGGGAGAGGTTGCCTGGCAGTGAGGATAAGTACACACCATCGGAAGATGGGATGGACTTGGTTCTGACTCTGGACAGACATGTACAGGGGATCATGGAGCGGGAAATGGACCAGGCGATGGCTCAGTATGATCCGGACAATGTCCTGGCCCTCGCCATGAATCCCAAAACCGGGGAGATCCTAGGTATGGGTAGTCGGCCCACCTTTGAACCGGCGGACTTCCGCAATGTGGATCCCGAAGTGTACAATCGCAATCTGCCGATCTGGCGTACTTATGAGCCGGGCTCCACTTTTAAGATCATCACTTTGGCTGCCGCTCTGGAAGAGCAAAAAGTTAATCTGAAAGAACGCTTTCATGATCCAGGTTATGTCAAAGTGGCGGGAGCGCGACTCCGTTGTTGGAAACACGGGGGGCACGGTTCTCAAAGTTTCCTCGAAGTTGTGGAAAACTCCTGCAACCCCGGATTTGTCGCTCTGGGGCAACGCCTCGGCAAGGAGAAGTTGTTTCAATATATCCACAAGTTCGGTTTTGGAGAGAAAACAGGAATCGACTTGAATGGGGAAGCTAAGGGGATTTTGTTTCAGCCGAAGAAGGTGGGACCTGTGGAGTTGGCAACCACCTCCTTCGGTCAGGGGGTTTCAGTCACCCCGATCCAACAGGTGACAGCTGTGGCGGCGGCGGTGAACGGGGGCAAACTGATGGAACCCCACTTGCAAAAGGGATGGAAGGATCCGGAAAGCAAAGCCCTGTTGCAAAAAACAAAACCCAAGGTGAAGCGACGGGTGATCTCTGAAGAGACCTCGGCTCAAGTGAGAAGCTCCTTGGAAAGTGTGGTGGCTAAGGGAACGGGTCGCAGGGCTTTCATCGATGGATATCGGGTGGGGGGCAAGACTGGGACAGCACAGAAGGTGGGC
>CAUGKZ010000126.1 GCA_959600065.1 uncultured Kroppenstedtia sp.
TCTTCAAGCCATGGATGGGGAGTCTGTGCGCTATATCAATCCTACTTTCAGGCCTAAGCTGACAATTCCTTATCCAGAGGAGATATTTTATCAACGCACGGACAGTAGACAGTGAAAAAAGTCCATCTTACCAGATGGACGAAAGCACTGAAATGGCGATGGCCTGATTTTCAGAAGCCTGCTAGAGGAAATCCTGTTTAAACAGAGTTTGCTCCTTGTCCCCCATCGATTCGATAGTAGGATCCTGTAAGGAATGAAGCTTGATCGGATGCGAGGAATAGCATCAATTGGGCAATCTCTTCCGGAGTGGCATAGCGTTTCATAGGTACTGTGGATTCAAACTGCTCCCTTGCTTCCTGTTCTTTACCAGGCATGGCATTGGTCTCGATGGATTTCATCATCGCCGTATCGACACCTGAAGGAGCCACTGCATTGACTCGAATACCATACTCAACGGCTTCCAAAGCCGCGGTTTTGTTGAGACCGATCACCGCATGTTTGGATGCAATATAGGGGCCCATCCCCGGGGAGCCGAGTAAGCCGCCATTGGAAGCGGTATTGACGATGGCCCCACTCTTTTGCTCCTTCATGGTTTTCAATACGTGTTTCAAACCATAGAAGACGCCCATGACGTTTACGTTGAATACCGCCTGAAAATTTTCTGCTGTCTGATCGACCAGGTTGGCAAACTTGCCGTTTATCCCAGCATTGTTAATAAACACATCGATACGTCCGTAATGGTTCACGGTTTCTTCCACGTATCGTTTCACTTCATCTTCATTGGCAACATTGGCAGTCAGTAATAGAACATCCTCTGTAGTCATGGAGCTTGTAGCTTTTTCTAATGCTTCTTTTGAAAGATCCACCAGGGCTAACTTAGCCCCTTCTTTTGCAAAGGCTTTGGCTGCCGCAATCCCAATTCCGCCAGCCGCACCTGTGATCAAGACGATTTTATCTGAAAATCTCATTTGTATCGCTCCCTTTCTTTTGTGCAACTATATCTTGATCCAAACGGAATCACATCATTCAATGCGATGTTCGGATGGACTGTAGTACATCAACGTTTAGCCGAAGGGAATTTGGAAATTCACAAACGAAAAAAACCGCCCCCGAGGACGGAGTAGATGGTCAAAATCGATGCGATGTTACGGAGCGAAACTAGGAGTTAGGGGCCGGTAATTCATCGATTTTGATCCGCAGTAGACTGTAGGGTTTTTGTCTGAGGTCTTTTCCATAGTGGAATCGGGCTTGCCGATGCAATTGGTTTACAATGAAATACAAGTATTGGTCTGGACCGATGGAAAAAGTATCTGGCCATAAGATTCTGGGGTCATGTGCAATGGTTTCTATGACACCATGGGGACGGATCCTTCGAATGCTGTTGTTTTCATAATCCCCGGCATAAAGGTTTCCTTGGGCATCGGTGATCATTCCATCCGATGCCCCTTTTTCTCCCCAATACTGTACAAGATCAGGTAAATCGACATCTGGAATCCTTTGGTCCCGTAAGGCTTTTGTAGAGATTGAGAACAGATGACGACTGGTTAGTGGACAAAAAAACAGAATCAACCCATCGGGAGAAATGGCTAATCCATCCGACGCCCCTTTATAGGGGGAAGTGGAGCCATCCGGGTTTCGATTCATCAAAATGGTGCCTTCCACTTTCGGTAAAAACAAGGGATCGGGGGAAGTGGCTTGGGCTCCATTTAACCGTCTGAACGCGGTTCCGCTTTCTAAATCCAGGACGATGATTGCTCCGGGTCCTTTAGATGAAGAATCCGTGATATAGGCAGTACCTGCTTTTCCCGCACGAAAATCAAATCGGACATCATTCAGGTAAGTGGTGGGTAGAACCACGTCCTCTGTAAAAGTATAACTTTTTCGGATGGTATTCGTTTTTAAATCGACAGCGACTAATTTAGCCCCCCCTGGAATCGGTTCAGAAAAATGAGGTGCTCCTGTATCGAGTATCCACAGCGTTCCTCTACCGTCCACCACGATACTTTGGACACTGATCCACGAGCTGGTGATTCTCTCAGGATGAAACACATTGGCTTCTAAACTCGGATAAGGGAACAATTGACCTCCAATGATTTCGGCCACGGTAGCTTGAACATCGTCTCCCCATTTTGGAAAGCAAACAAAAACGCGACCGGTTTCTGACAAACTGACCCCTGTAGGCATGGCTCCATAAAATTGGTGAACCAGTTCTAATTCACCGAAATATCTTTCCATAGGTAGCATCGTTTGCTGTTCTCCTCCACCTATTCGATTCTCTCAGCGGTTGTCTGATATCACCCATATTATGTTGGAAGGATCCGGGTGTGCGATTTTCATGGGCAGTTCTATAGGTGTCAAGATTTTGCAGACGGTCAAGATGGGATCTCACATGATCTTTTCCGTTACCGATCTACCCCCCTGCTAGTGCGAGGGGAGCAAAGTGATCCGAGGCCGATGGATGTTCTGTAGGTAGGGCGCACTTTTCACAACGCTGGGGGTGAAGAGAATCTACACTTCAATCCGCTGTCGGGTAGCACCAAGAAAAACCTAATCTATCGGACCCGGCGAAACAGGGAGGAAAGGAGGTTATTTCTTATAACTAATCAATAAACTGGTTTGTACTACAGACATCACACTTCTATACAAGTCATGATTTACAGAAATCCATGACTTCCACTTCCTTGATTTCGGTTTTTGGATTAGAATATAATGAACTCGATTCAACCCGAGTTAAGCTCTGATTTCCAGATGACATCCCGCGCGGTAGGTGATTTCACTACCGGGTGGGTTTTTTCACGAATATGGTCCTGGAGGGAAGCCCATGAAGATCGCTCTGATTGCTCACGATCGCAAGAAAGAACAGATGGTTCGGTTTACGATCGCTTACCAGCAGATTTTGAAGGAGCATACCCTGTATGCAACGGGAACTACAGGGCAGCGGATTCAGGAGGCCACTGGGCTAGAACTTCACCGGTTTTTGTCAGGTCCTTTGGGAGGGGATCAACAGATCGGGGCCTTAATGGCGGAAAATGAGCTGGACTGTATCATTTTCCTGCGCGATCCGCTGACTGCGCAACCCCATGAGCCGGATATTCTGGCATTGTTACGATTGGCAGATGTGCACAATGTTCCGGTGGCCACTAATTTGGCGGCGGCTGAGGTGTTGATCCGTTCGATTCCACATGGAGATTTCGATTGGCGACATCTGGTGCACCAACGTGAAGAGAGAGGGGAAGATGAAACCGATGGAAAAATCTGATTCTCAAGTGGAGATCCTCGCTTTTGGCGCTCATCCCGATGATGTGGAAATCGGGGCCTCTGGGATTGTCCTACGCCATACCACCCGGGGCATCTCTGTAGCGATCTGTGATTTGACTGATGGCGAGCTTTCTTCCAACGGGGATGTGATCACTCGTCGGAAAGAGGCCGACCGGGCTTCGGAAATTATGGGGTTATCCGCCCGGTATCGTTTGGGATTCCCGGATCGAGGGCTGGTAGGATCCCCGGAGCAACTGGCTGCGATGGTGAAGTTGATCCGTCGTCTAAAACCGCGGGTGGTGTTGGCGCCTCACTGGGAGGATCGGCATCCAGATCATACCGCCTGCAGTCGTTTGGTTCGTGAAGCGGTGTTTGATGCAGGGATCCGCAAGAAAGCCGCAGAGGATGGACAGGCTCCCCACCGGGTTCAGCAGCTCTTTTTCTATTTCATCAATCACACAGGCCAGGCGGATGTGATCATCGATGTGAGCGATGTCTACCCGCGGAAAAAAGAGGCGATCCTCGCTTTTGAAAGTCAGTTTGTTCCCGGTCCAAACCGGGCGGATACCCCCTTGAACCGGCCCACCTATCTGAGGATGGTGGAGGGACGGGATCAGATCTGGGGACACCAGATTGGAACCATCCATGCTGAGGGCTTGGTATCGGCGAGTGCGATCCCCATGGATCAGCTGATTTGAGAGAGGGAGAGAGCTATGCGTATCGGAATCACTTGTTATCCCAGTCACGGCGGATCGGGTGTGGTAGCGACCGAGCTTGGGAAGGTGATGGCAGAAAGAGGTCATCAGGTACACTTCATCTCCTATGACATGCCTTTTCGGCTAGGGCGATTTCATCATAATATTCATTATCATGAAGTGGAGGCCAACCGCTATGCGGTGTTTCGTTATCCGCCCTATGACCTGGCACTGGCTAACCAGATGGCCCAAGTGGCCAAAATACACCAGCTCGACTTGATTCATGTTCATTATGCGGTTCCCCATTCTCTCTGTGCTTATCTCGCCAAACAGATGGTAGGAGACTCGCTGAAAGTCGTTACCACTCTACACGGGACGGATATCACAGTGATGGCAGAAGATCCTTCCCTCAAAGATATCATCTGTTTCGGAATCCGTGAGAGCGACGTGGTGACGGCGGTATCCGAGGATCTGATCCAACAGACGAGAGAACTTCTCTGTGTGGACAAACCACTGAAGCGAATCTATAATTTTGTGGATCCGCAGGTGTACAAACCCACAGACGTGTCAGATCTGCGGAAAGAGTATGCAGCTCCCCATGAAAAGATCTTATTGCATATCTCCAATTTCCGCCCGGTGAAACGGGTGTTCGATGTGATCCGGACCTTCGAACAGGTAAACCGGGAAGTTCCCTCTCGCCTGATCCTGGTCGGGGAAGGGCCGGACTCCTCCGGGGCGGTTCATCTGGCTCAAGAGCTGGGTCTGGAATCCCGGATCGATTTCTTGGGGAAACAGAATGAAGTGGCTCGATTGATCTCCCTGGCAGACCTTCTGTTACTCCCCTCCTCCAAGGAAAGCTTCGGACTGGTGGCGCTGGAGGCGATGGCTTGCGGTGTGCCCACGGTCGGTTCCAATGCCGGCGGCCTTCCGGAAGTCGTGGTCCATGGCGAGACAGGATACCTGGCCCCGATTGGAGAGGTGGAGACAATGGCCCGCTATGCGATCCAATTACTTTCGGATCCCCAGTTGCATCATCAGTTTGCGGAAAGGGGTCTCCAACGAGCTCGTGAAGAGTTTGGGGCATCAAAAATTGCGGATCAGTATGAATCCCTCTACCAAAGGGTGATTCAACTATGAAGGAAGCCCGGGCTGCTTCCCTTCAGGTATTGAGCAGGTTGGAAAAGGCCGGATTTCAAGCCTACTGGGTGGGAGGTTGCGTGCGGGATGAGTTACTCGGGCAGGAACCGACGGATTATGATGTAGCGACAGATGCTTCCCCTGAAAAGGTTCAGTCGCTGTTTGCAAAGACAGTGCCTACAGGCATCGGACATGGAACTGTGACCGTCCTGATCCATCGACAGCCGGTAGAGGTGACCACTTTCCGGCAAGAAACCGCTTATGAAGATCACCGTCATCCAGGGAAAGTGCAGTTTGTAAAGACTCTGGAAATGGACTTGGCCCGTCGGGATTTTACGATCAATGCGATGGCTCGGGACCGTCGTGGGCATCTGATCGACCCTTTCGGAGGGAGAAAAGATCTCCAATCCCAAGTGGTGCGGGCGGTGGGGGAAGCCGAAGTGCGATTCCAGGAGGATGCTCTGCGGATGGTGCGGGCCCTCCGATTTTGCGCCCAGTTGGGATTCCGGATAGATGAACAGACAAAAAAAGCCCTACTCCGTCAAAAATCCCTCCTGTGTCACTTGGCAGTGGAACGAGTGACACAGGAGCTGGAGAAAATGTGGACGACAAACAAGCCATCCCAAGGGGTTCGGCCGCTATGGGAATTCGGATTGTTTCCGCACCTGCCTCCCTTTTCTTACTGGGAGGATCCCGTCAG
>CAUGKZ010000127.1 GCA_959600065.1 uncultured Kroppenstedtia sp.
CCGATGGAGACCACGATGGAAGGAGACTATGATCAGCTGATGGCGATCGTGAAGGAGGCTCAGGAAGCGGTGGTGAAGGCAGGGGGCTCCCGGGTGCTTTCGATCATCAAGGTGGACTATAAACCTACCGGTGTCACCATGGAAGAGAAGACAGGCAAATATGATGCCGGCGATTCCCGATGAAGGCGTGGTGGAGGGATCGGCTGCGGAGGACCCTTCCCCCTCTGTTGACCCTTTTTTTACTGTTGGCACTCTGGGAAGCCGCTGTCCGCTTGACGAAGGTGGAGACGTGGCTGATCCCCGCTCCCAGCGGCATCGCCACTTCTCTGGTAGAAAGTTGGGATTTGCTATTGCACCATACCGGTCCCACACTGACGGAAGCCGCCCTCGGCTTTGGGTTGGGGATCGGGGTGGCCCTCCTGTTGGCAGTGGGGATTGAACTCTTTCCCTGGCTCCGGCGAGGGGTGTATCCGCTTCTGATCACCTCGCAGACGGTTCCAGTGATCGCCGTCGCTCCCCTCTTGATTCTCTGGTTTGGGTATGGATTGTTGCCCAAGGTGCTGATCGTCGCATTGGTCACCTTTTTTCCGGTGGTGGTCAGCACCGTGGATGGGTTGCGCTCTGCCGATCGGGACATGGTGCGATTGTTGAAATCCATGGGGGCCGGGGAGTGGCGGGTGTTTCGGATGGTCCGCTTTCCCCATGCCCTGCCCTCCTTTTTTTCCGGAATGAAGATCGCTGCCACCTATGGCATCCTGGGGGCGGTGATCGCCGAATGGTTGGGATCGAGTGAAGGGTTGGGCGTTTTTTTGATCCGTTCGCAAAACTCTTTTGCCGCCGATCAGGTGTTTGTAGCCATCGTAGCCATCACCTTTTGGAGTTTGATTCTGTTCGGATTGGTACAGGTCCTGGCTCGTTGGGCCGCTCCTTGGGCCTATAGGAACCATGAGGAACGTCGGAGAGGAGAGAAAGAAGAATGAACAGATACAGACAGGGGTTCCGGTGGACGGCCTGGCTGTTGGTCTTATCTCTGGTTTTGACCGCCTGCGGGGCTTCAGGTGAAAAAGAGGGGCAAGCGGGCAACAAAAAAGTGACCCTGATGCTGGACTGGGTGCCCAATACCAACCATACCGGGCTGTATGTGGCGCAGGAAAAAGGATATTTCGCCGATGAAGGACTGAAGGTGGAGATCACCGCTCCGGCAGAAACCACAGCTAACCAGCTGGTGGGAGCGGGGAAGGCGGATTTCGGTATCAGCTCCCAGGAGTATGTGCTCCAAGGCCGGGCCCAGGGGGTGCCGATTGTCTCCATCGCCGCCATTCTGCAACATAACACCTCGGGCTTCGCCGCTCCTAAGAAGAAAGGGATCCAGCGGCCGCGGGATTTTGTCGGTAAGACCTATGGCGGTTGGGGAACCCCCATTGAAAACGCCTTTCTGCAGACGGTATTGCGGCTAGATGGGGTGAAGACGAAACAGGCGGAAGATCAAATGAAGATCGTCAATATGGGGGAATCGGATTTCTTTGCTGCCACTCAACGGAATGTGGACTTTTCCTGGATCTACTACGGTTGGACCGGCATCCAGGCGGAGACCCAAGGGGTGGACCTCGACTTCCTGGAACTGAGAAAGCTGGATCCGGTGCTGGATTTCTACACCCCCACCCTGATCACCAACGAACAGATGATCCAAAAGGATCCTGAAACGGTCAAAAAGCTGGTCCGGGCCGTTAGCCGGGGGTATCAATATGCCATTGCCCATCCAGAGAAAGCGGCGGATATTTTGGTGAAGGCAGCCCCCGAGACAGATCCAAAGCTGGCCCGAGCCTCTCAGAAATGGATGAGTCCCAGGTACCAGGAGGAAGCGGAGCGCTGGGGCGAACAGAAGGAAAAAGTATGGGTCGATTTTAACGGCTGGATGTGGAAACATCGGCTGATCGAGAAAAAAATCGATCCCACGAAAGCCTATACCAACGAATTTCTGCCGGAGAAGTGATCATGAAACTCAAACTGGAGGGCTTATCCCATGTCTACCCTACGCCAGAAGGAATGCGGCAAGTGGTGGAAGATATCGATCTGACGGTGGAACCAGGGGAATTTGTTAGCATCATCGGTCCTAGCGGCTGCGGTAAAAGCACTCTGTTCAACCTGATCAGCGGACTGGAACGACCCACAGCGGGGCAGGTGTGGATCGGAGAGGAGGATATTACGGGCCAGACGGGGCACGTCAGCTACATGCCCCAGAAAGATTGCCTGTTTCCCTGGCGCACCGTGCTGGAAAACGCCACCCTGGCTGTGGAGGTGGCGGGCGGTAATAAAAAAGACGCCCGCCGCCGGGCGGAAGAGCTCCTCCCGATCTTTGGATTGGAAAGCTTCGCCCATGAATCTCCCGCCCGCCTCTCTGGTGGAATGAGACAACGAGCAGCGCTGTTGCGGACGGTGATGGCTGATCAGGATCTGTGGTTGCTGGATGAACCAATGGGCGCTTTGGACGCCCTTACCCGGGAACGGATGCAGGATTGGCTTCTCGGCATCCTGAAGCGGTTTCCCCGTACGGTTCTGTTTATTACTCACAGCATCGACGAAGCCATCTATCTCTCGGACCGGGTGGTTGTCCTTACTCCCCGTCCGGCCCGGATCCAGGAGATCCTGCAGGTGGAACTCCCCCGTCCCCGTCGACGGGAGCAACTGGCAACGGAAACCTTCCTCCGCCATAAACAATGGCTGTGGGAAAGATTGAATCAGGGGATGTGAATGAGGCTGCCCCGCAACTTTTGTGGGGTGGTTTTTTACTATTCCGCTGGGGACGATGTTCGAAATCAGCGGCCATGGCAGCCGAAAAAAATCAGGTGAATGTGTGTGTTTATTGATCCGTTTTGAGCTATAATAGATCTGTTAACAAGCGAGTTGGCGGATTTCGCGCACTCCTGGGGTTGGGGGGGCTTTTTTTTTGGTCGTCATGGGGTCCGCCTAACTTGGATATACAGAAGATGAGGTGGTTGTCGATGAGTGATCAGAAGTACCGCGAGTCCACATCGGAGGAAATTGGACAGGAAGAGCACACGGTTTCCCACGAGACGGACAAAACCTATACAGCTTCCATGCAACCTTCTGTTCCCGGCGGTCGAACCACTACCAACAAATTGGGTGCGGTTCTGCAGAGGGAACCGGAACCGGGGATTGCGGAGCCGGAAGAGAAGGATGCCATCGACTTTTCCAAGCCCTTGTGGCAATCCTTGATCATCTTCTTTATTCCATTGATGCTCAGCAATATTTTACAATCCCTCGGGGGAACGGTCAGTTCGGTCTTGCTGGGCAGGGGGCTGGGGGAGCATGCATTGGCCGCTGCTAGTGCCATCTTTCCCCTGACATTCCTGCTGATCTCTTTGGTGATCGGACTGGGAAGTGCCAGCTCCGTACTGATCGGGCAAGCCCATGCCAGCCGCAATTGGGAACGGATGAAAGCCACCGTAGGCACCTCCCTCACCTTTGCGTTGTTGGCGGGAATCGTCGCGGCTGTCATCGGTAATCTATTTCTGTATGATTTGTTGAAACTGATCGGAATTCCGGCTGAAATCATGGGGGAGGCGGCCCAGTTTGGGCGGGTTCTTTTCAGCGGGCTGCCGATTCTCTTCCTATATATTATCTACACTACGTTCTTGCGGGGAACCGGGGATTCCAAGACTCCCTTTTACTTTTTGTTGATCAGCACTGCCTTGACGATCCTGTTGACCCCGGCTTTTCTGTTCGGATGGATGGGACTGCCCCAACTGGGAATTGAGGGAGCCGCCGCGGCCAATGTGATCGGATCCTTGATCTCTTTGATCCTGCTGATCATTTACTTGCGCTGGACGAAGCATACCTTGGCACTGGATCAGACTACCATCAAAAAACTGCGTCTGGACCCGTCGATCCTGAAACTGATGATCGGGATTGGCCTACCTACCGGTGCGCAGATGATTTTTATCTCTGCATCGGAGATCGCTATCGTCTCTTTTGTCAACCGGTTTGGGGCCCATGCTACCGCCGCCTACGGGGCGATCAATCAGGTGATCAACTATGTGCAGATTCCGTCGATGAGCTTAGGGATCGCCATCGGCATCTTTGGTGCCCAGCTGATCGGCTCCAATCGGCAACATCGGTTGCAGGAGCTGATTAAAAACACCGTGGTCCTCAACTATGTGATCGGTCTGGTTCTGACCGGGGTGGTCTATCTGTTCAGCCGTCCGATCCTCTCCTGGTTCTTGACAGATCCTTACACCTTGGATGTTGCTGTGACCTCTTTGTACATCACCCTGTGGTCCTTTATCATTTTGGGCCATGTCGTCATCCTGACGGGATTGATGCGATCCAGCGGGACCGTGTTCTGGCCCACCCTGATCGGAATTTTATCGATCATCTTGGTGGAGATTCCTGCTGCCTACATCCTTTCTAACACCGTTGGTTTACAAGGCGTGTGGATGGCTTATCCCATCTCCTTCAGTGTGAATCTGCTGGCCCAGTATATTTATTATCGCTTGTACTGGAAGAATCGCACTCACCAGCGTTTCTTCAAAGAACCGGAAGGATCTTTGACATGAATGGAAGTTGAAGACTCCTAACGGGAACAGGCTGTTGAGTCTATCTCAACAGCCTGTTTTTATAGGAACAGAAATATCCCAGGTGAGTGTGGATCACCTGGGATATTTTTGTTGATCTTTGGGTGTTCAACCTAATTGGCTTGGGATTCCTGTCTTACCGTCTCTAGATTTGCCGAAATCGAACGTTCCTTTTTTCCATGCATGAAATAATAAAGAATCGTCGTAAACAGGACTATGACACCCATGATAGTATACAAATTGCTGTATCCGGTTACTGGGACGATATATCCAAGCACGTAGGGTCCAAATCCAACTCCGGCGTCGAGGGCAATATAGTAAGTTGACGTTGCCAGACCGATCCGATGTGGGGGTGCAGCCTTTACCGCAATCGCTTGCGTGGTTGATTGCATATTACCATAACCAAGACCCATCAGGACACCGGCTAGTAATAGCGGGATGCTACTTTCCACAGTACTTAACAACAGTAACCCTGCTCCAAATAAGATGAAAGCCGGGTACATGATGGTGTTGGCTCCTTTCAAGTCCATCAGCCGTCCAGTGAAGGGTCGAGATACCAAGATGGCTGCAGCATAGACAATAAAAAATAGGCCTGCCGCGTCGACCAGGTTCATTTCAATTGCATAGAAGTTAATGAAGGAAAGGACGCTGGAATAACCAAAGGATATGATGATCACGACGAGCGCGATGGGAAAGGCTTTCGGTTCTAAAAAGCTGGATAGACCCCATTTTTTATCCATCTTCGTTTTTGCAGGTTTTTTTACGACGGGTATTTTAGCAAATAAGGAGATGATGAAACTAATCATGGTCAATGCGAGACAAAAGCCAAAAATCACCTGGTAACTTGTATGAGAACTCAAATATAGGCCGATGAAAGGACCGATTGCGGTAGCTAGGGGAATGCTCATGCTGTAAAAACCGATTCCTTCTCCTCTTCGCTCACTAGGTAATACCTCAGCGACAATGGTTCCGGTTGCTGTACTTGCCGCCCCGAGGGCAATTCCGTGTACTAAACGGGTCATCAGCAGAAAACCGATCCCTCCGTTGATAAAATACAAAAGGGATGTCAACAAAAAAAATAGAAGCCCAAAATATAATATTTTCCTGTTCCCGATGGATGTAATCATCCGGCCAATAATTAGCCGTCCGATTAACGCTCCGATAATAAAAATACCCGTAACCAGTCC
>CAUGKZ010000128.1 GCA_959600065.1 uncultured Kroppenstedtia sp.
TTCCGCGCTCTCAGGTTGATGCCTGCATAGATGGCAACCGTTGCGAGTCCCACAATCCATCCTAACCATCCTGGGAGATAGGTATCGGAAATCGCCAACAGTGTCGGATTAATCACCGGAACCGTTCCGGTGTCCCCCAGAAGCGCTAATAAAATTCCCTGATATCCCAAAGAGCCAGCCAGTGTCACAATAAATGCCGGCACCCCGATCATTGTGACCCAGAACCCTTGAAAAAGACCAATGACCACTCCGGCGAGAATGGCAATCCCAATCGCTGCGAGGGCACCCACAGGACCCGTCCAAACCGTGGCCAGTATGACAAGGATTCCAGCAGAAACTCCGCTGACCGCAGCGATCGATAAGTCAATTTCCCCCAACAAAAGGACAAACGTGACACCAATTGCCAGCGTCCCAATCACGACAATTTGTTGTACGAGATTGGATAGATTGCGCGGCTCTAAAAAATGAGGGTTCAACATTTGAAAGGCGATCCATATCACAATCAATGCCAATATCACCGGCAAAAGTCCCAGTTCGCCTCCCGCGATCCGCTCCCGGATGGAAGAGAACAGACCCTCATCAGAGGAAAGTTTCCTGTTTTCCGACTCTTTTTCCGTCGAGATCATCGACACTTATACCCCAACCTTTCCTGCGGCACCGGTAATGGCTGCAACCACTTCTTCACGGGTTACGGTATCCTTATGGAAATTGGCAATGGTCTCTCCCAGTCTCAGTACCGTAATTCGGTCGGCAACCTGAAACACGTCACTTAAATTATGAGAAATGATAATCACTGCAATCCCTCGGTCAGCCAGCTTCCTGACCAACTCAAGTACGGACTGGGTTTGAGCAACCCCCAGTGCGGCGGTCGGTTCGTCGAGAAGAACCAATTTCGATCCCCAAAGAACTGCCCTCGCTACTGCCACCGTTTGCCGCTGTCCTCCAGAAAGACTGGCTACCGGCGTGGTCAGCGAAGGTAGGTGACTTCCGAGGGAATCCAACACTGGAATAGCCTGTTTTTCCATCTCCTCTTTATCGACAACGGAAAGCACCCCTGGAATTAAAGTTCGCCTCAATTCCCGACCGAGAAAAAGATTGGAGACAATATCCAGGTTGTCACATAAAGCCAAATCCTGATAGACCGTCTGGATCCCCCATGATTCTGCGACGTCGGGGCCACTTAATTTCGCAGTTGTCCCCTGGATCAAAATTTCCCCTTCATCCGGTTGATTGACGCCGGAAATCATCTTGATCGTTGTCGATTTTCCAGCCCCGTTGTCTCCTACCAGAGCCAGCACTTCACCGGAAGCGACTTGGAGATTGACTCCATTTAACGCTTGTACCGCCCCAAACCGCTTTCGTAGATTTTGCACACGTAACACCACTTGTTGATTTTTCTCATCACTCACAGTTCTCCCTCCTCTAAAAGATTTCTCAAGGGGATCCGTGTCCCCCTGAGAAAATAAATTAATGTTTCGGACATTTATTCGCAGCTTCGCCAGTACAAACTTTGTCCCATGTTGTATATCCGCCTTGGATGACTGTATCTGCCATGTTTTCCTTCGTTACGGCAATCGGATCTAACAGAATGGAGGGAACATCCGTCATTTTGTTGTTGGTTTTACCATTGACCAAGCCTTTGGGAGGCTTTTTACCTTCTGCTAAAGTGACTGCCAATTTAGCGGCTGCAGTCGCTTCTTTTTTAACATCCTTATAAACGCTCATCGATTGGTAACCCAGCACAATATTCCTCAAACCGTCATCTGTGGCATCCTGTCCAGTCACCGGCACTTTCCCAGCCAATCCCTGTGCTTTTAAGGCTTTAATCGCAGCCCCTGCATTGCTGTCATTCGCCGCCAACACCCCGTCCACCTGATTATTCAACTTGGTTAGCGCCTGCTCCGATTCACGTAAGGCATGATCCGCTGACCAATCAGGAGTGTAGCTTTCGTAACCGTTCTCCAAGGTTCCATCCTTGAACAAGGGATCCAGGATATTATGAGCACCTTTCCTGTATAACAGCGCATTGTTGTCGGTCTGCGCCCCGTTGATCATGATGACCTTTCCGCCTTTTTTGGTGTTGTCAGCAAGATACTTTCCTTGCAATTCACCGACTTTCTCATTGTCAAAGGAAATATAGTAGTCTACCTTTGCGTTGAGGATCAGGCGGTCATAGGATATCACTTTGACGTCTGCTTCATGTGCTTTTCTGACAATGGTGGCAGCAGCTTTGGAATCCTGCGGATCCAGAACGAGTACTTGTGCTCCATCTGTGATCGCAGATTCAGCCTGTTTTTGTTGTGCCTGTGAATCCCCCTGTGCGTTTTGGTAGATCACTTCCACATCCGGGTTCAATTTTTTAACCGTCTTCTCAAAATTGGGTTTATCCTGACTTTCATAACGAGCCGAGGTCCCCGTTTCCGGGAGAAGAAGCGCAACCTTTAAGTCTTTATCTTTCCCCGCATCCGAATCACCACTTGCGTTGCAACCCGTAACCGCCATCAACAGAATCCCTACGAATAGAAAAACCCAGAATTTCTTATGAAGTCCCACCTAAACCCCCCCTAATTTTTGAGTTACTGAACACCGACATCGCAAGACCCGAAAGCGAAGCGCCCTGGGCATGACTTTTGTCTGTGTGAGTCTCTTTGATGTTAATCCCAAAACAAAACCTTCTGACATCTAGGAATTTTATCTGGACAGAACATTTTTCTTGGAAAAAGAGTCAACTGCTTTATGTACTTTAGTGTAAAACGCCGACAAAACTTTCGGAATCATCGTATCATCATGAATCTTTGTTTGTCAACTGTCCGAACAAAGCTTATAATGTTTTTTCAGGCCTCTGACAGGTTGAAGCAAGGAATCAAAGGACCGAAGCGTCCCTCGCCATACAAGAGAAAAACTTCGTTTAGAGGGAGGAATAAACCATGGTGAAAAAGACAGGCAATCACAAGCTGGTGAAACAAATAAATAAATCTCTTGTTCTCGACATCATTAAAAGCCAGAATGTCATCTCTCGGGCCGAAGTTTCTCAACGATCCGGCTTGAACAAAGGGACAGTGTCGGCACTGGTCCAAGAATTGATCGACAGTCACTTCATCTGCGAAATGGGACCCGGACCCTCCAGCGGGGGGCGGCCTCCGGTGATGCTCTCGTTTAACCAACGGGCGGGTTACTCCATCGGTATCGATTTAGGAGTAAATTATATCCTTGGGATCTTAACGGATCTGCAAGGGAATATCGTTCAGGAACAATATAGAAAACTGACCCATTTTACTTTTGACCGTGTCGTACAACAATTAATTGCAGTCATTGAATGCTTAATCGATACCACTCCGGATAGCAACCTGGGGATCATCGGAATCGGCATCGGTGTCCCTGGAATGGTCGATCCTGCGGGAACCATTTTATTTGCTCCCAAATTTAATTGGGGAAGTGTCAATTTAAAAGAAAAAATAGCAGACCGCTTTCACTTTCCTGTCATTATTGAAAATGATGCAAACGCGGGGGCTTACGGTGAAATGCTGTATGGAGCGGGAAAAAATATTTCCAATCTCATTTATGTCGGTGTCGGCGGTGGAATCGGAACCGGTGTCATCCTCGATCATGAACTCTATAAAGGGACCCAGGGAATCGGGGGCGAAATGGGGCACGTGACCATCGAGGCTAACGGAAAAAGATGTCGTTGTGGGAATCGAGGGTGTTGGGAATTGTATGCATCCGAAAGCGCTCTGTTAGAGGCGGCAAGACAGCTTCCGGATTTCGAAAAGGAATCTGAATTAGATATGGACAGGTTAGTGCAAGCAGCACATAAAGGTCATCCCGAGATCCTTCATCTGTTGAATCAAGTGGGTCAATATTTAGGAGTCGGGTTAACCACTATCGTGAATACCTTTAATCCCGAATGGATTATTATCGGCAATCGCTTCTCGAAAATCCGCGACTGGATCCAAGATCCCATTCAACGAGTACTGGAACAACGACTGTTACCCGATCATCGGAAACATCTGACGGTCACATTCTCAGCTCTCGGGATTTACTCCTGTGCCCTTGGCTCCTCCTCCCTCCCCATCTCCAACTTCTTCGCCCGGGATAAAGTCACCGTGGAATAGTGTTGTTGTAAAAGACGCAGTCTCCTCTCTATGACCTCTGAAATCAAATTTCTGATCCCCCTATGTATGAGTAGGCCGGATCCGTCAGGGGGATGTTTCCCCCTGAACAGGGAAAATCAGTGGCACAATCAGTGGTAATGATGGGAATGTCCCGCTGATTCCGCCTCCACCTTACACAGAATTGAATCATCATGCTGATGGGCAGACGTTTCTAATTGAATGGTCATGTGGTGGATATTTTGCTGTTCCAGGTCCTGTTCGATTTGACGGAGCAATCCTTCACTCTCTGCAATGGACAACTGGTCATCTACCACTGCTACATGGCAAGAAAGTGCATTTAACCCACTTGTAACAGACCAAATATGCAAGTCGTGCACACTGTGTATACCTTTTGTATTCTGTATGGTCTGAATCACATCGTCTACATTGACATTATCCGGTGTCCCTTCCATCAGGACATGAAGAGCAGATTTGGTAACATAATAGCCACTGCGTAATACCAGTGCGGCCACGATCACACTTGCCAGCGGATCCGCCCAGCCCCATCCGAAAAAGATGATGAGTAGTGCAGCGATGATGGCACCCAGAGACCCCAGCATATCGCTGATGACATGCAAGTATGCCCCACGCAAGTTCAAGTTTTTTTCTACATCCGCTCCACGCATCATAATCCACGCAACAAGGATATTAATCAGCAATCCAATGAAGGCCACCAAGAACATTCCGCCGGAAGCCACTTCAGGGGGATTCTGGATACGATCAATGGCTTCGTAAAAAATGTAAATCGCAATGAAAATCAATGTCAATCCGTTAAGAACAGCCGCCAATATCTCAAATCGCTTATATCCATAGGTTTTACTATGGTTCGCCGCCTTTTCTCCAAATGTAAAGGCCAGCAACGCGATCACCATTGATATAGAATCACTTAACATATGACCCGCATCTGCCAACAAGGTGAGACTATTGGTAAGAAATCCACCGATAGCCTCAACAATCATGTAGAACGTAATAATCAACAAGCTGATCCATAATACCTTTTTATTTGCAACATGTGTATGGTTGTGTCCATGATCGTGTTCCATGTTGATTCCTCCTCACTCAATGATGCAAAGCATGCTGAATGGCCTGCTTCAGTAAATTCATGACATGTTCGTCATCCTCCGAATAAAATAACGTTCTCCCATCCCTTCTATATTTGACTAACCTTAAATTTTTCAGGAAACGCAATTGATGAGAGACGCTCGATTGGCTTAAATTTAATGTCTCTGCTATATCATTGACGGAGTGCTCCCCTGTACACAATAGATTTAAAATGCGAATTCGAGTGGGGTCGCTCAATGCTTTGAAGGTTTGAGAAACGACAAACAACGTTTCATCATCCAAGTGTTGCTCCTCTTCATGAAAGATCTGTTCATCCTTCTTCTCCTCAGACATCAAAAAACCACCTCGGTAAAATTTGATTTCTGTCCCAATCGCTCATCCTCTTCACTCATTCCCATGATTCCAAACTACATCATCCGGTTCATAGAAAAATCTTGAACAAGCATTCACTCCCCATATATGAACATATAATCATATATTATGATAACTGAAAGTGGACTCCATTGTCAATGCATGAATTTGCAGAAATGAATAGACCCGACCAGGGCTGTTGATTA
>CAUGKZ010000129.1 GCA_959600065.1 uncultured Kroppenstedtia sp.
TCCGCCACTGGCCGCAGGCCATTGATCGCCATCCCGATCGCCGTCCCCACAATCCCCGACTCCGCCAGAGGAGTGTCGATCACCCGCTCTTCGCCAAAGGTTTCCCACAATCCTTCCGTCGCCCGGAACACGCCCCCGTTCTTTCCGACATCCTCTCCCAGAACCACCACTTCCTCATCCTGTTCCATTGCCTTCCGCAACCCATCGTTGATCCCTTGAATCAAAGTTTTTTCAACCATCCCTTTTCCCCTCCTGCAACCATTCGGCCTGCTGCCGGCGAAATTCCGGCGGAGGTACCTCATAGACATGGGCAAACAGGTGATCCGGCGAGGGAGCGGGACTGGACTCCGCCTCTTTCACCGCCTGTTCCACCGTTTCTGCGCAGTGCTCTTCCCATTCCTGAATTTCCGACTCTGTCAGCAATCCCTCTGCCAGCAGAAGCTTCTCCAGACGGGGGAGCGGATCTCGGTTTTGCACCCACTCTTCCACTTCGGCAGGTTCCCGATAGCGGGTGGCATCATCGGCAGTGGTGTGAGAACCCTTTCGGTAGGTGACCGCCTCGATCAGAGTGGCTCCCTGTCCGTCCCGGGCACGCTTCACCGCTTCTGCCATCGCCGTGTAAACTGCCAATACATCATTCCCATCCACACGGATCCCCGGGATATTGTAGGCAGCTGCTCGTTCCGCCACGGTGGGAGTCGCCGATTGTCGGGTAAAAGGGACGCTGATGGCATAATGATTGTTCTGGCAGAAGAAAATAACGGGTAAGCGAAATACCCCCGCGAAATTACAAGCTTCGTGAAAATCCCCTTCCGATGTGGCTCCATCGCCGAAGTAGGCAACGGAGATGGCGGACTCCTTTTTCAAACGAGAAGCCCAAGCCGCACCCACCGCCTGGGGCATCTGTGTAGCAATGGGGACATAGGGGGGCAGGAGTCGCACTCCCGGTGGAGCCTGATTCCCTTCGATCCGACCCATCCAACACAGAAGGATTTGTGACAGGGGCATCCCCGCAATCAGGGTGACTCCGTGATCCCGATAGCTGGGAAAGATCCAATCTTCTGCAGAGAGAGCCAGAGCACTGCCCACTTGGGCGGCCTCCTGCCCTTCCAAGGGAGCATAGGTGCCGATCCGACCCTGCCGTTGCAGAATGATCGCCCGCCGGTCAAAGGTGCGGACTTGAACCATCCAACGGTGGAAATCCAACTTTCGCTCCCGAGGCAGATCTTCCCACACTTGCCGGCCTTCAGAACTTAACTGTCCATCTGGCGTAAGATATTGTCGGTCGACCCGATCCATCTGTTTGATCATCTTCCCGCCTCCTCTCAGGCCCGACGATCCAGACCGAGAAAGATCCGTTTCAGATCCGTCGCCTGCTGTAACCGTTCCAGAACCAACCGATCCGCCGCCCGACAGGTGGGCAGGTCTTCCTTCCTGGACAACTCATAGATCCGTAGCAACATATCATAGATCCCCCGTGTCTTTTCCATCACCCGCTCATAGCTGTAACCCTCCAGTTCGTCCGCCACCTGGATCAGACCCCCGGCATTGACCAGATAATCCGGAGCGTACAAGATTCCCTTTTCATGTAGCCGATCCCCGTGACGATCCGCTTCTAGCTGGTTGTTGGCCGAGCCAACGACAGCCGAACAGCGAAGTTCCTCCAGGGTATCGTCACGGATCACCCCACCGATGGCACAAGGGGCAAAAATATCGCAGTCCGCCCGGTGGATCTCTCCTACAGGCATCACTTCCACCTCAGGATGGCGAGCCTGGATCCTGTCAGTTCTTTCTGAAGAGACATCCGCGATCACACACTGGGCACCTTCCTCCAGCAAGTGCTCCACCACCCGGGCTCCCACCTTGCCTACCCCCTGCAGGGCGACGGTTTTTCCCTTCAGGCTCTCCTTTCCCCACAGATGGCGTGCAGTGGCCCGGAACCCCTGCATCACCCCGTAAGCCGTCGGAATGGAAGTATCCCCGCTACCCCCGTGGCTTTCCGGCAACCCAGCAAAGGACTTCGACTCCCGAGCGGCATGGACAAAGTCCTCTGGTGAGGTTCCCATATCAGTTCCCGTAAAGAAGCGCCCATTCAATCCTCCGACGAAGCGGCCTAGAGCTCGGAACAATTCTGGACTTTTATCCTGGTTCGGGTCACCGATCACCACAGCTTTGCCACCCCCGTAATCCACATCAGCCAAACCACATTTATAGGTCATGCCCCGGGAAAGACGGAGCGCATCCTTCAGTGCTTCCTCTGTCGAGGGATAGGGAATCATGCGGCAGCCGCCCAGAGCCGGGCCCATCGTCGTGTCGTGAATGGCAATAATCGCCTTCAGTCCCGATCCGGGATGGCGGCAAAAAATTACTTGCTCATGGTTCCCTTCCTCCATCATTGCAAACACATCTTTCATCCCGATCGGTTGATCCCTCTCTTCACTTCGGTCCGTGTGTTCCTTTGCCTGGGTCTGTAGATTGCTTTCGAAGACTTTCATCGCCATCACCCTTGTCCTTTTGTAAAGTGAAAAGGTCACCTATCGAGCGACCGCTCGGAATGTAACCCTGTAAATATAGGCCTCATCGCGATCTCTATCACAAGATATGCGCCCAAAGGCGAGGAAGTTCAGCTTTCATTTCATTTTCCTTGAAAGCGGGGAGAGCGTTTTTCCACAAAGGCTTGAACTCCTTCCCGAAAATCCTCTGTCTTACCGGCCCGATCCTGCAACTGGGCTTCTCGCTCCAGAGCTTCCTCCAGATCGGATTCCATCGACTGATGGAGGGCCTGCTTGGTCCAACCGATCGCCCGGGTCGGTGCCTGCGCCAGTTTGCGAGCCAAGGCAATGCTCTCCTCTGTCAAGCGGTCGTGAGGGACCAGCTGGTTGGCCAATCCGATCTGCACTGCCTCCTGTGCTTCCACATCCCGGCCGGTGACCAAAAGCTCCATCGCCCGTCCGAACCCGATCAGTCGCGGTAAAAACCAACTGGAGCCGCTGTCTGGTACGAGACCGATACGGACAAAAGCCTCAACAAATTTCGCCCGGTCCGATACAATCCGCAGATCACAGGCCAAAGCCAAGCTGCAACCTGCACCGGCAGCCACTCCGTTGACGGAAGCGATCACCGGTTTTTCCATCTCCGCCAGGACTCGGATCAGGGGATTGTACCGTTCCCGGACACTCTCTCCAAGGGAGAAATTTCCGATGTTGGGATCGGAGCGATCGTTCAGATCTTGCCCTGAACAGAAGGCTTTGCCCGCACCGGTGATTACCAATGCCCGCACATTGGCATCCGACGCCGCTTCTGTCAATACCTCCATCAAAGACCGACCCATCTCCCCATTCAAGGCGTTATAAACCTCAGGACGGTTCAGAGTGATCACCCCCACGCCCTCCTCCAAATGCCAGGTGATCGGGTCCCCCTCAAATTTCACTGCTCATGACCTCCTTTATTTTCCCCGAAACGTAGGGCGACGCTTTTCTGAAAAGGCTTGCATACCTTCCTTTTGATCTTCCGTGGAAAAAAGAAAGTAAAAAAGCTTCTGCTCATAATCCAATCCCTCTGTCAATCCGACCTCTGCCGCTTTCGATACCGCTTGTTTGGCGAGTCGGAGAGCAACAGGAGGTTTGGAGGCCAGCTCCTCCGCTAATTTTGTCGCTTCCTCTTCTAATGCCTCCTCCGGAACCACCCGATTGATCAAGTGGGCTTGAAAAGCCTCTTGGGCTGTAATCGGTTTTCCAGTCAGCACCATCTCCATCGCCCGGGCTTTTCCCACTGCTCGGGTCAAACGCTGGGTCCCGCCAGCGCCCGGCATCACTCCGATATTGATTTCCGGTTGACCGAACTGAGCCGATTCCGATGCCAGGATCAGGTCACAAGCCAGAGCCAACTCGCAACCTCCCCCCAGAGCATATCCCTGCACTGCGGCTACTATGGGCTTGGAGATCTTTCGAATCCGATCCCAATCGACAAAGGGATCCAAGCGAAGCATCTCCACCGCTGTCGCCTGGGCCATCTCCTCGATATCTGCCCCAGCGGCAAAAGCTTTCGGCCCACCCAGCAACAGGATGGCGCCTATGTGTTCGTCCCGATCCCAGCTTTCCAGTTGCTCGACCAGATCCGCCACCATCTGGCGGTTCAAAGCATTGAGCACCTCCGGGCGGTGAAGTCGGATCCGGCCCACCCCCTTTTCAGTGGACACCTTGAGAAAATCGGATTTCAACTGTGTCATCCCCTTCCAACGTCGTAAAAGCGCTTACATTTTGATGAATTTGGATTTTGCAGTTTATTCTCTCTACAGGAACTATTTTATCAAATGCACCTCCCCTCGGCTAGCAAGGTGCTTTACAGGGATAAAGCAAAAGAAAAAAGCCCTTTCGGGCTTCCTGTCACAGAACATGACTGCCGGTCTCCTCCAGACATTCCCGGCAAACGATTTTCCCCCTGAACTGGTATAAGGATTCACTGGAATCACAAAAGATACAGGAGGGATTATACTTCCGCATCACAATCTGCTCGTGGTCCACAAAGATTTCCACACCATCATGGGCTTGAATATTCATGGTTTCCCGCAATTCCTTGGGCAAAACGATTCGGCCCAGATGGTCCACTTTTCGGACGATCCCGATTCCTCGCATCAATTCATTCCCCCATACCCCGATTTAACAAGCGAAAAGGGAGAGTGCGGCTTGCAGAGTCGGGTGGGGGAGAATCCCTCAAGCTTACCCCGTTTATGTTTACCAGCAATTTCAAGTCACTGGACGTTTGTCTGGTTTCCATGATCTGGGTAAACTTCGTTCTCCTCTGCACCCGAGGAGCTGTTATCTTCATCAGTTCCATGATCTGATGGTGGATCTTCCACTTCTTTATCGGATGGTTTAGGTTTGTCCTCTTTCGGTGCAGGTTCTTTCTTGGCTGGATGCTCCTTCACCGGATCCTTTTCAGCCTTATCCTGCTTCCCTTCGTTTTTGTGATCCTTATCTTCGTCCGATGGATTTTGTGAATCTACATCCTTGGAATCCGCCGGGTCCTCATCCGGATCCGGCTCTATTTCCGGATCTTGATTATTCATCATCTCCAACCATTCATCTTCCGTCAGTGGATATTTCTCCTGGAAGGATTCCAGAATGGCCACCAACTCCGCGGAATGATTGTCGATTTCATCGATCTCGATCTCCGTTCCTTCTTCACAAGCTAAGAGCCACAAAGCATACTTTGTTGGAGACACCTCGTACTCTTTGGCCCGGCTCTTCAACTCATCAGGAAGAGACATGGTGTACAGGAATTGAGAATCCTTCAAATCCGGATTCTGGCCTATTTTTTCTTGAATATGGGTCAGCGTACCCTCAAAATCGGTTCTCTCTTTTTCGGCAAGGACTTCCGAACCGGAGGAGGTCTGACTCAGAAAGATCCCGTTCTCCGTATTCAGCAATCCCTTGTAATCCCTTTGGGCATGGGTCAGCAGATTGGTAACAAAGTCGTCAACATGGACCCCCTTGAAAGCCATGTCCCCCTTGATCCGATCCGCCAACTTTGACCCCTTGCCGTTCATTCCGTCGACAGAGATCACTTCATGATCCTTGTTCACCCCGATCACCAGACTGGATTCCGTGTCATCGAGATAAACATAGGACTGGGCATTGACATCTACCGGCTGAAACAATGGTAAGATCATAGCGATCACCAATGCAGCCGCTACCAATCCTCCCATAATCCAGGGGTTTCGTCTCAACCAGCCCCAACGGTCAGGCGCCTCTTGCAAAGTAAAATGGA
>CAUGKZ010000130.1 GCA_959600065.1 uncultured Kroppenstedtia sp.
TATGTTAATCTATTTAGGACTGGGTCATGATGACCCAGGTTTTTGTTTTTTCAAAAGCGAAATGGGGTAAAGTGAACCTATGGACAGATCCCATCCAATCAAGGCATGTACAAGGGGGAGAAGATGAATAAAATTGAAGTGAAGGATCTAACGAAGATTTTTGGGCGCAATCCGGCCAAGGGTCTGGAGCTCGTGCGTCAAGGAAAGAGTAAGGAAGAAATTCTGAAGGAAACAGGAATGACCGTCGGTGTCAACCGAGCTAGTTTTTCGGTGGATGCCGGTGAGGTATTTGTGATTATGGGTTTGTCTGGCAGTGGGAAATCCACATTGGTGCGGCTTTTCAACCGGTTGATCGAACCAACGGAAGGTTCCATTCAACTGGATGGGAAAGATGTATCCCAGATGAATGCCCAGGAATTGAGGCAGATTCGTCGGACCAAGATGGGGATGGTCTTCCAACGCTTTGCTTTGTTTCCTCACAAAAGCGTGCGGGAAAATGTGGAATACGGTCTGGAAGTGCAGGAAATCCCCAAAGAGAAACGAAAAGAAAAGGCCTTGGAAGCATTGGGCTTGGTCGGCTTGGCAAATTATGTTGACAGCCGTCCCGATCAGCTCTCCGGTGGGATGCAACAACGGGTCGGCTTAGCCCGGGCATTGGCTAACGATCCGGACATCCTGTTGATGGACGAAGCCTTCAGTGCTCTAGATCCATTGATCCGTAAGGATATGCAGGATGAATTGATGGATCTTCAATCCTCCATGCAAAAAACGATTATCTTTATTACCCACGATTTGGATGAAGCTCTGCGGATCGGGGATCGGATCGCTCTGATGAAGGATGGGGAAATCGTACAAATCGGCACGCCGGAGGAGATTTTGACCAGTCCGGCTACAGAGTATGTGGAAAGATTTGTGGAAGATGTGAATCTGACCAAGGTTCTGACCGCCGGGTCGATCATGAAACGCTCTGAAGCCCTTGTCCTTGGGAAGGAAGGTCCCCGTGTAGCTCTGAAACGGATGCGGGAAGGGGGAACCTCCACCGTCATGGTTGTGGGAAGGGATCGCAAATTCATGGGGATCCTTACTGCGGAAGGCGCCAAGGAAGTGGCGGAAAACGGCAAGACGATCGAAGATGTGTTGATCACAGATGTTGTGAAGGTTCATGAAGATACGCCGGTGAGTGATCTTCTGCCGGAAATGGCGGAAAAACAATTCGCTCATCCCGCCGTGGTTGTGGACCAACAGGAGAAATTGAAGGGTGTGGTGGTTCGAGGCGTGATCTTTGCCGCACTCGCTGGAAACGGGGTGAAAACGGATGCCGATTCCCAAGGTTCCGCTTGATCAGTGGGTGGATGCGCTAGTCAACTGGTTGACGGATAACTTATCTGGGCTCTTTTCCTTTATCACTAATATCGTTGAGCCGACGGTAGGTTTTTTCCAAATGATCCTCACGGTGGCACCTCCTTTGGTAACCATCGTTTTGATCAGCGCCTTGGCCCTATGGGCAAGCCGGTGGTCGGTGGCCCTGTTCACCCTGGTGGGACTCTGCTTGGTAGAGAACCTCGGATTGTGGGATAAGAGCATAGAAACGCTGTCTCTAGTACTCACTGCATCGTTGATTTCTGTCATACTGGGAATTCCCTTAGGCATTTGGGCTGCACGCAATCAAGCGGTTCGCAACATCCTTTCTCCGGTTTTGGACTTTATGCAGACGATGCCAGCTTTTGTTTATCTGATTCCTGCAGTTTTCTTCTTTGCTCTGGGGGCTGTACCTGGAGTGATCGCTTCGGTGATTTTTTCGATGCCGCCGACGATTCGTTTGACCACTCTTGGGATTCGCCAAGTACCGGAAGATTTGATTGAAGCTGCAGATGCATTTGGCTCCACTTCAGGGCAGAAACTAATTAAAGTTCAACTCCCCTTGGCCCGGACCACGATTATGGCGGGGGTAAACCAGACGATCATGCTGTCACTGTCGATGGTTGTGATTGCCTCGATGATCGGTGCTGGCGGATTGGGTGCGATTGTGTTGCAGTCGATCAGCAGGCTGGAAGTGGGTACCGGTTTTGAAGGGGGTCTGGCTATTGTCATCATCGCCATCGTACTGGACCGGATTACCCAGAGCCTGGGCAAGGATACGCAAAAGCCCGCTTGAGGCAGGAAATGCCCTTGATTTTGAAGAAGAAGTTATATCTGATGGAATTACCCCCCTCGATCAGAGGGAACCAAGGAGTGAACTGTTTTGAAGACCCGTTGGAAGCGTGCTTTTCTCTTCGTCTCCATGTTGGCCCTTCTGTTTACGGTGGCTTGCGGTCAACAGAGTGGAGACGACAAAAAAAAGGTAACACTTGCTTACGTGAGTTGGGACTCGGAAGTAGCTAGTAACCATGTGATTCAAAAGGTATTGGAAGACCAAGGTTTCAAAGTGGAATTGAAACAGGTGGAAGCTGGCCCGATGTGGGCTGGAGTGGCCAGTGGCAGTGCGGATGCGATGGTCGCGGCCTGGTTGCCCATCACTCATGAGAGCTACTACAAGAAATTTAAAAACCAGGTGGAGGACTTAGGCCCCAACCTGAAAGGAACTCGTCTCGGTCTGGTAGTCCCTGATTATGTGGATGTGGATACCATCGCCGATCTGAATAAGAAAAAAGATGAATTTGACGGGAAAATCATTGGGATCGATGCCGGAGCGGGTGTGATGGAGTCCGCTCGCAAGGCGATCAAAGACTACAATCTGGATATGGAATTGGTAGAAGGGTCCGATGCGGCGATGGTCGCCTCTCTTAAAAAAGCGATCGACGAGAAAAAACCGATTGTGGTCACCGGATGGAGCCCTCACTGGAAATTTACCACATTTGATTTACAATACCTTGACGATCCCAAGAAGAGCTTCGGAGACAAGGAGAATATCCACACCGTTGTAGGTAAGAATCTGAAAAAGGATAACCCTGAAGCCTACAAAATCCTCGACCAATTCCATTGGGACGAAGAGGATATGGGCGAAGTGATGCTGGCGATCCAAGATGGCAAAAAGCCGGAGGAAGCCGCTGCTGACTGGGTGAAAAAGAATCCGGACAAAGTGAAAGAGTGGACGAAGTAATTGACAACAACAACAGCCATCCGTTCTGCGGATGGCTGTTTTACTAACCAGGTATGGAATCCGACCAGGTGACAAAAAAACGGCTCTTGCTCCTACCGGATGGTATGGAGAAGAGCCGTGTTTCATGTGTCGGATTCTTTTTTGTAAAAGCGCCAGGCGCGGATGCCGTAGATCAGGTTGTAAATTCCGAGCAGACCGATCAGGATGAGTAGAACGAGGCGAAGCCAGCCTCCGCTCAGGGAGACCCCTTGCATGAGGGCGACGGAGATGAACATGATCCCCATGTGGATATTCATCTGGGCCTGGTGTTTCAACTGATCCCACCCTTGGGTCCGCCGGCCGGCGATGCTGTGGGTAAAGGTTCGAATGGCGGTGTAGATGATGACGAGGACCAGCAGCAATAAGAAGAATTGCATAGATAGAACCTCCTGTATGTATACAAAACGCTCTCCGCCAAACGGCGGAAAGCGCTGGTTTGGGGCATTAGTTGCAACGAGAGTCAACGGGACCCGGGGGGTGCTCGAGAGGTTGTTCAGCAAGGATGAACCAATATCCGATGGGTGTCTGTTCAACGATGACTGGCAGGTCCAATTGAGCTAACTCCTTCTCGATGAGGTCAGCAACTTCCTTTGTCTCCGCATAAGCGGAGAATCCGCGTTTCAACTTTTCCACCTTTGCTTTAGCCATTTGTTTTCGGCTGATGATCATATAGATCCCCCCCTTTCTTTATCTATATCATACCCTTTTTCCAGGAGTTTGGCGATTACTTCCTACCGATTGACACATTTTTTTCTTTATTTTCCTTGGCGAGAATCCAGACTTTCATCTCATCGGTACCGTTGAAGACCATGTATTTCAACCGGACCTTGATATGATGGGTCTCTTTGTCTTGCTGGATCTGCAAGAGGCGGTCTTTTAACATATTATCTACAACGTCAGGGTTATCTTTCACCCAATGAATGGGTTTCCCAAGAAAGGGTTGCAGGGTTTTTTGCACTCTTTCCCGGATCCGTTCCTCGACAAATCCATTGTCCATGTCAGATGCATCCACTTCCACGGGAATTCTGCGAATAAACTGGGGGCCTGCGTGTTTGTCCAGGTCTTTACGCAGGGTGTTGATCTCCCGTGACTTTTCGTTGTTTCTGTAAATCAGGATATTGCGCTCCAGATAGAGTGCATCCAGTTTTTGACCATAGAGAAAATTCATCCCCGATGACCCGAATAGCACGCCTAACAGAAAGGCGACCACCACTCGGAGTAGCCGGAGCCTTCTTGAAGATTTCATCTCAAATTTCTCCTTGAATCAACCACCGGATCAGAACGGTGCCGACATGAGCTCCGAAGAAGGCGCTCAGGATAAAGATCATTTGCTGAAAAGCCTGATGCAGTTCTCCACCGAGGATATGGACTTCAAAGGATTTGATGGTGTCAAAGGTTCCGCCGAGGGCGGCCACCAGAGCCCATATTTTCAATTGCTCTGCCAGACGGAGCATGGCATCCATCGGGGGATCGTTGCCGAAAAAGGCGCCTACTCCTCCTAGCACCGATCCTCCCAGAACGACGCCCATGGCGATAAAATAGTTTAATATGGTAGTTGACCAAAACTCTCCCATCCCGACACCGCCTTTGTTCCATGGGTTCCTTGCTTTCACTGTATGACAGGCTGGGCTTGTTTATGTTTGAGGGTGGGGATGGTATGTTCGCCTCCCTTGTTGCGATGGGGTATAATAGGGGGAGAAACTTTTTGTGGGCCGGGTGAAGGGAATGAAAAAATCTCCGTTTGTTCATCTTCATGTACATACGGAATACAGCTTACTCGACGGGGCGTCCCGGATCGAAGGGCTGGTGGAACGGGCGAAAGAGGCGGACTTTGATGCTTTGGCCATCACCGATCACGGGGTGATGTACGGAGTGATCCCCTTCTATAAAGCGTGCCGCAAAGCGGGGATTCGGCCGATCATCGGATGTGAGGTGTACCTCACTCCAGGCAGATTAGAGGAACGCCCCTCGCCGCGGGAAAGTCGGATGCACCATCTGCTGTTGTTGGCGGAGAATGATGAAGGATATCGCCATCTGATGAAGATCGTGACTGAGGCTCAGCTGAAGGGCTTCCATTATAAACCACGGGTGGATAAAGAGCTTCTACGCCGTCACCACCGGGGTTTGATCGCCACCAGCGCTTGTTTGGCCGGGGAGATCCCTCAGGCTATTCTGGAGGATGATTTTGACAAGGCCCGTCAGTTGATGCAGGAGTACGAGGAAATCTTTGGGCCGGGGAATTTCTTTCTCGAGTTGCAGGATCATGGGTTGCCTGAGCAGCAAAAGGTGAACCGGCATCTCATCTCCCTGGGCCGGGAGGCGAATCTGCCGCTGGTAGCCACCAATGATCTGCATTATGTGGACCGGGTGGACCATGAGATGCACGATTGTCTGCTTTGTATCGGAACCAATCGTCGTCTGGACGAGGAAGATCGGTTGCGCTTTCCTTCCACCGAATTTTATTTGAAATCGGCGACGGAGATGGAGCGCTTGTTTGCCCATGTGCCGGAAGCCGTAGAGAATACCCGGCGGATCGCTGACCGTTGCCGGGTGGAGATCCCCTTGGGCGAACGGCTGCTCCCCCGATTTCCAGTGCCGGAAGGCGTAACTGCTCATGACTATCT
>CAUGKZ010000131.1 GCA_959600065.1 uncultured Kroppenstedtia sp.
TAACATTTCCACATCTTCGGGATCTACCGCTTCCGGGTCGATCTCCACAGAAAGCACTTGTTTCTGCCCGTTCATCACAACCTTGACGACACCGCCTCCTGCTGTTCCCTCCACTTCCTTTTCAGCCAGCTCCTCTTGCGCCTTGGCCATTTGCGCTTGCATCTTTTTCATCTGCTTCATCATTTGGTTCATATTTTTCATTTATTCAAACCTCCTCGCCCACGGTGAAGTGGGTCAGTCCGTGATTTCAACCATATCTTTGCCAAACATCTCTACAGCTCGTTCTACGGGATCGTCAGTCTGAAGTCTTTCCTTCGGAGGGACGCTGGCTTTCCCGGCTTTATTCCCAGAAGAGGAGTTCCCTGCAGCCGAACGCTCTTTTTCCCAATCCTCCCGCATCACGGTCATCAGACGGATCGTAGAGCCAAGTATTTCTTGGATCACTTGCTCAATCAGCTTTTTATTGGAGTCCTTCTCCGTGGTCTCCCGGTGAATGTTGTTTTTAAAGGCCACCAAAAGTGTATCTTCTGTAGCCGCAACCGGCTCCCCATCGATCAACCAGGCATGAACCGTGATTTTTCGCTCTTTGACCCGGGCCAGCACATCCGGCCATGCCCGTTGGAGCTTTTGCAAAGCTTCGGCGGAGGCTTCTTTCAACAATGGGGCCAAGCGGGCCGAACCTCCACTTTTTCTCGCCCCTGTCCCTTTCCTGCTTCCCGTTGTCGATTCCCGCTGCACAGAGGGAGGGGGGGACGGCTCGGCAACTGGCGAGGAAGTAGCTAGACCGCTCAATTCCTCCACTTTTTGTTGCAGCTGTTTTAACTGTTGTTGCAGGGAAGAGATCAGCTCCCCCTCTCCATGCTCTGGAGACGAAGAGGACTCAGATTGGTGACAAATTCGAACCAATGCCATTTCTAAAAGCACCTGGGGATGGGGAGCCCATTTCAGCTGTTGTTGCGTTTGAATCAGGGTCTCTAAGATCTCTTCCAACTCATCGATGGACCCTTTTTTTATCAGCTGCTTCCATCGTTCTTCTCCCGCCAACCGTTCTTGCACTTCTTTTAATTCCGGAGCGGCGGCCAGCAACAGCAGATCACGGGACAACTGCACCAAATCCTGGACCAGTCTTTCCGCCTCCAGACCGTCTGCCAATAACGCCGCCACCTTCTCTAGAGCTATACTTGTATCCCGACGGAGACAAGCCTCCATCAAGTCACCCAAGGTAGCGCGGGAGACAGATCCCGTCACCGACAGAACAGCGGCCTCATCCACCTGGTCATCGGAAAAAGCGAGTACCTGGTCTAACAAGCTGAGGGCATCCCGCATTCCCCCGTCTGCCGCTTGGGCTATCACCGCCAAAGCAGAATCCTCTGCCTGAATCCCTTGGGAATCACAGATCTTCCGTAGGTGTCCCAGCGTATTCCCCAGGGTATGACGACGAAAAGAAAACCTTTGGCAACGGGAGATGATGGTGGATGGTAATTTGTGCGGTTCCGTAGTCGCCAAGATGAAGAGCGCATGTCCAGGAGGCTCTTCCAGCGTTTTCAGAAGGGCATTGAAGGCTTCCGCAGTCAACATATGAACTTCGTCCACGATGTATACCTTATAACGCACTTCCGAGGGAGTATATTTCACCTTGTCCCGGAGGTCCCGGATCTCGTCCACTCCCCGGTTGGAAGCGGCATCGATTTCCACCACGTCCATCAAGGATCCTTCTGTGATCTTACGGCAAGCATCACATTCGTTACAAGGTTCCGGTGCCGGTCCCCGCTGACAGTTCACCGCTTTCGCCATAATCTTGGCAGCACTGGTCTTCCCTGTTCCCCGAGGCCCGCTGAAAAGATAGGCATGGGAAAAATGGCCCTCGGCCAGGGCATTTTTCAAGGTGGTGGTGACATGTTCTTGTCCGATGAGGTCTTCAAACTTTTGTGGACGCCAAACGCGGTACAGTGCCCGATACGACACGTGCAACCCCCCAAACTTCCTCCGTGATGCGGTTGAGGGCACAAAGTGGATAATGTATTTATCATACTATAGAATTAGGGATTTTTCCAAAAGGAAAACCCACCTCAGTTACAGGGGGGACAGTCTTGAACGCAAGGGAGAATCACACTGAAATTGCTTCCCATTTCACCAGAGGAGACTCGAATTTTCCCTCCAATATCCTCAATGATCTGTTTGCTAACCGCCAATCCAAGACCAGTTCCGTTCTCCTTGGTGGTGTAGAAAGGGTCAAATATGAGGTTGATCTCCGAAGGCGGAATACCCGGACCCTGATCCTCCACTTCCAGAATCAATCGTTCTTTCTCCCCGCTCAGGCGAAGTTGAAGCAAGCCTCCTTCTCCCATGGCTTCGATTCCGTTTTTGCATAAATTTAAAACTACCTGTTTCAATAATTCCGGATCCGCCCACACAGGAGGTAACTCTTTGAGTCCAGGTAAATAACGAACTTCGATGTTATAGAGGATCGCCTCATTTTCAACGATCGGAAGCAGTTCCCGGAGAGAGCGATCCAATTCCACCGGGCGTTTCTTGACGTTCCGAGGTTTACCCATCAACAGAAACTCGCGGAGCAGATGATTGATCCGGTCGATCTCCCGAAGCATAATTTCGGCGTAGCCCTGACCTTTTAAGTCTCCCTTCTCGTCTAGGGTATGACGGATCACCTGCAGGAATCCCCGGATTGAAGTCAGTGGATTCCGAATTTCGTGAGCAGTTCCTGCCGCCATCTGGCCGATCATCGCTAACCGATCGGTCTGTCGAACCTTCAGGTCCAACAGATAGTTCCGGGTGATGTCGGTCATGATGAGCAAGCCTTCTTCCCCAAATTCAGTCGCGATTTCGTAATCCACGGTAACCACTTGGGGAACGCCCTCCAAGATCCAGGAGGCCGAAATATCCTGAAAAGGTTCCCTGCGGCGGATGCGATCCTGCAGTTCGCTGATTCCTTCCCCGCCTCGGAGCTGGGAAAACAGCCGGTCCGCTTCACGCCCACACAGGTCATTTCTCTTCACACCCAACATTCGGCAAGCGGCAGGATTGATTTCCACCACTCGTAATGAAGAATCCAACAGGACCAAGCCCTGGGGCAAACTGTTCATCATCCACTCTCCATGTCGTTGCAAATGGTGAGAGCTTGGATCTTGGAAATATATCCAGTAGAGATGGTACCACCCATCACCACTTTTTCCGGAAATCCGCTGCAGGGTCACCACCTTGGGAGAGGATCCCAAAAGAAGCAACTCTCCTTGTACCCACTGGAGACCGTCGTGGACATCCGGATGACGGAGACACTCTATCTCCTCCGGAGGAAGCTGGAGATGACGATCCAATGGTTGCTCCACCACTTGATCCAATGGGCATTGAAGCAGCTTCAGGAACTGCGGGCTCACCGTTTGGACCACCCCTTGGTCATCCGCCATCACCATGGCCTGGGGACATTTTTCCACCCAGGATGTCAGTTGATCGGGATGTAATTCCAGATGAAACGCGATGGGCACCTTACAACCACCTCCATCCCCGTAGTGAGTGGATGTATCTTCATCCAATGATGATATCAATATTTTTCCTTATTCAATTTATTCGCCCCGCCTCTCGGTCTTCCTGCATAAAAAAAGCAAACCGCTGATTTCGGTTCGCTTGGTGTTTTTAATGATGTACCGCGCACCCACCTTCGACCTCCTTCGCCTGGGCGGGCCCCATGCATTCGACTCGGATCAGGCGCCCCTGCGGCACACGAGAGGTTCTCCTTAGTGCTGCTTCCGTCAGGACCTGACACGGTTCAGAGATTCCCGTTGCGCAGGACCTGTTCGTCAACATCTCCTGCATGGGCCAGACCCCACACGATGAAAGCCTCAGGCGGGAATTCAATCCCGCTGTAGCGGATTGCGGGTTATAGGGCACCGCTACCTCCCCATCTAGCGCGGCTCGTTCATTGTAACACAGAACAGATCATCCCACAACGGATATCATTGGAATTCCAAGGGCTGCTTCCGGTCGATCCGCCTTAAAACCACAAGATTTCTTAACGGGCTAAAACAAAAGAACCCGGTGGGAGATCCTCCCCGGATTCTCCTTATCCATATTCGCATCAATTACCGCACCGGGATCCTTGTTCTTGTAGCATACCCAACATCTCGGATCGGTGAGGCTTTTTATCACTACCTGCTGGATAATGTGCAAGCAGATACTCTTTTAAAGATTCCGACCATTCTTCTTGATAGCCTTTAACTTTAGCGATCTTCTTCATAAACTCTTCATCCATATATTCATCATCACTTACTATTTCAATAGACTGTGGATAATAATCTTGTTTTTCGTATCGATATGCCAGCCAAGTAGTATAACATACTGCATCAACTACACAAGACCAAATTAATTCTGCCTGCGGACCATATGCATGATCACCCACATAAGAAAGGCCATCAATAAAAATTAATCCCTCTTCATCTCCATTCTCTACAGTCTCATAAAGTTCATCCCCACTATGCTTTTTCTCTTCAATCCATTCCCAGCACATATTGATCGCTTCTCTAACCTGAGGATACCAATCGAGATTTTCTATTTTAGTAAGCACTCTTTCCAAATGTGTCAATAAAAAAAACACCCTGGCATCTTCATTCACATTTTCAACCCACTTCACCCATTTCATTTCATCAACCTCATCCTATTTCTTCAATTTGAAAGTTTCTTTTAGTAATAAAAAAAGGCCTTGTTAAAACAAAGCCTTTCGTATGTGGCGGAGAGGGTGGGATTCGAACCCACGGTACGGGGAGAACCCGCACAACGGTTTTCGAGATTGTTTCCGCCCATCTTATACAAGTTCACTGGAGTTCATAACGCTTGTTTTATAAGGGTTTTAAGTCAGTAGGTTTATGCAAGTTCAGTTCGTCATGGTTGCAATGGTTGCAATTTGGGTTGCAATTTGTTCAAGTCTCTTTTAAGTTCAAAGATGTAATTTCTACTGACATCCATGATCTCCGCCAGCTGATGTGCCGAAATCATTCGTAGTTTGTGTAGGGTCACCAACATTTCCTCAGATCGTTTCAAATAATGAAAAGCACAGTCTGCGGCTATATGACTTCAAGAGCCTTCCAATTGAAAACTGGACGATAAACGCATATCTGTGCTATTCTGTGGATAGAAATAGTAACGGCGGCAGGGTCATCCCCACCGCCGGGTAGCTGCCGCAGACAGGCGGCCACAGTTTGCAGGGAAGTACCCGCACACCTTTGCCACGGGGGCGGGTTACTTCTTTTTAAGCGCCTGATATGTGACATAGACCGCTAATGCTTGTACAACAACACCAGCCGTCTTGACGATCAGGCTAAGAAGCTCCATGGCCTCACCTCCCCTCTGTCGAGGGTTGTGCGGCCGCCCGCCCTTAGCTACTACCATGGTCTATTTTACCATAAGGCCGCCCTGAATCGGGCGGTCTTTTCCGATTTGGCAGACTCGCTGACAAATGAAAAGCCGGGCAGGGATCTCTCCCCACCCGGCTTTTCTGTTACTTTCTCCCTCTCCGCCGTCCGTATTTGTGGGCCGGGGATGTGATCCGATCCCCTTCCCCAACCCACCCGGTGAATGAGCTGGGGAAGGAGGCCGGGGAGATCCTGGCAAGGTGGTCAGATACCTCCCATCTCCCAAGTCCTCCTTGCTTCCTCTATGGCTTCCCGTTTCTCGTTATCGTCCTCGATGGTATGTTCAATAAGGTCTAAGTAAT
>CAUGKZ010000132.1 GCA_959600065.1 uncultured Kroppenstedtia sp.
TGGCAACGGTCGCGTGGTAGAACACGATCTCCCCACCCAAAATATGGCTAATAAACACGCCTGCAAGAGCACATTTTCAGTGCAGTATGGATAAACAATCGCACTCCCGTTTCAAGAGCATCCTCATCGACAGTAAAGCGAGGGTGGTGATGGGGATAGGAGCTGTCTTTCTCCGGATTGCCGGCACCGATGAAGAAAAAGTTGCCAGGAGCCTTCTGCTGATAAGCGGAGAAATCTTCGCCCACCATCGCGGGTTTCAGATGGGCCACCGCCCCCTGGCCGAACAGTTCCTGCACCGATTCTTCCATCAGACGGGTCACCTCATCATCGTTGACGACGGAGCGATAACCATGCACATATTCCAGCTCATAGGCAGCTCCGTGAGCTTCTGTAATTCCCTTGACCACCCGTTCGATCTGACCTGGAATCTCCTCCCGCAGCCCTGGATCCAGGGTGCGCACGGTTCCCTCGATCTCCACTGAACCGGGAAGCACATTATGACTGCTGCCACCAACAAAACGGGTCACAGACAGAACCAAAGGTTCCAAGGGATCGTTGTAACGAGACACGATATGCTGGAGATTAGTCACCACTTGGGCGCCGATGGCAATACTATCCACCGTCTGATGGGGCATAGCCGCATGGCCCCCCTTGCCGCAAATGGTCATCTTGAAAACATCCGGAGCCGCCATCATCGGACCGTATACGATGCCTACTTTGCCGATGGCCAGGGGCGACCACAAGTGAGCACCGATCACCGCGTCCACTCCTTCCATCACACCGGCCCGCACCAACTCCTCTGCCCCTCCAGGAGGCAATTCCTCTGCGTGCTGAAAGATCAACCGGACCTCTCCGCGGATTTTTTCCTTCATTTGCGACAAGACCTGGGCAGCCCCCAACAACATCGCCGTATGACCATCATGACCACAGGCATGCATCACACCGGGATTTTTGGATATAAAATCAAAGGAATTCTCTTCTTGAATCGGCAAGGCATCCATATCGGCCCGGATCGCTAGCACTCGGCCCGGCTCCTCACCGATCAACCGAGCCATCACGCTGGTGGGGGTGGGCCGGGACAGTTCCAGATTCCCAAAGGATTGCAATTTCTCATATACAAACTGTGCCGTCTCCTTTTCATGAAAAGAAAGCTCAGGATACTGATGCAGATACCGCCGCCACTGTACTACCTGGGGCTTCACTTTCTCGATCCACTGTTCGATGGATGCTACTATCACCGTACCAATCCCCTCTCCTGTTTACGTTTAATTCATAGGACAAAATATTCGGAATATTATTTTCCATTATGTATTTATTATATTCACCCTCATACCTTCAGTCAATTCGATCATGGCAGGCAGCCAAACCACTTGAACCATCATGAACTAATGAAATAATTATCTAGCAATAGGAAACCCTAATCTTGGAAAAACCGTGGAAAGGATGGTACAGATGGTCGAACGAGTGTTTATCAGTCCCTCCAAGTACGTACAAGGTAGGAACGCCATTGACAAAATCGGGGGTTATTTAAAGGGGATCGCCAAAACAGCGGTGGTCATCGCCGATCAAACGGTCTGGGAAATTGCCGGACACAAAGTGGTCCATAAATTGAAAAAAGAAAACATTTCCGCTGAAGAAGTCGTTTTTAACGGTGAAGCTTCCCGAGATGAGTTTGAAAGGATCGCAGGGATTGCCAGGAATGCGGGGGCAACAATCGTCGTCGGTATCGGCGGGGGGAAAACACTTGATACTGCAAAGGCCGTTTCCGATCAATTAAACGGCTATACCGTCATTGTACCTACAACGGCTTCAACTGACGCTCCCACCAGCGCTTTATCCGTTGTCTATTCCAATGAAGGAGTTTTTGAGAATTACCGTTTTTATAAGAAAAACCCCGATTTAGTACTAGTGGATACAAAAATTATAGCCGAAGCCCCCCCTCGCCTTTTGGCTTCGGGGATTGCGGATGCCCTCGCCACCTGGGTGGAAGCCCGCAGCGTCATTTCTAAGGGGGGTAAAACCATGGCAGGCGGTGTCAGCACCATTGCTGCAGAAGCAATTGCTGAGCGATGCGAGGAGGTTTTATTTGAATACGCCCACCTCGCTTATAAATCCGTTCAAGCGAAAGTGGTCACACCAGCGTTGGAAGCTGTTGTGGAAGCCAATACACTGCTCAGCGGATTAGGTTTTGAAAGCGGCGGTTTGGCAGCAGCCCATGCGATTCATAATGGCTTTACTGCCCTGCAAGGGGAGATTCATCAGCTGACCCATGGAGAAAAGGTGGCCTTCGGAACACTGGTTCAACTCACTTTAGAAAAGCGCTCCTTGGAGGAAATTGAGCAATATATCGGTTTCTATATCAGTCTGGGACTTCCGGTTACCCTCGAAGATATTAAACTGGCTGGAGCTTCCCGGGAGGACATTATAAAGGTGGCTGAGGCCGCTTCGATCGAGGAAGAAACCATTCATAACGCGTTTCAAATCACTGCGGATGAAGTTGCGGATGCGATTATCGCCGCGGATCAGTACGCCAGAGCTTTTAAAGAAAAATATCAACAATAACCGGGACCGTCACCCCAAAATCGAGTGGGGGACGGCTGCCCCCTTTCCCGGTCTCCGGCCTAAACCCTCATAGAATATTATTTAGGATGCAGGGTACACCCCCTCTTCCATCCTTTCGGTCAAAATGAGGATGACACAGGGATCATAAGATTTTTTGCCGGTGATGAAAAGGTTGGCCAAGAAATTAGGAGGCGTGTTGATTCGCCATATTTTAGGCAGGAAATAAGGTCGGGATGGTGGGACTTTGATTCCTTTGCGCTCTTTGCAACAGATCGTAGCCGTCCCACCATCCCCGCTCCCTCAAGCGATATTTTACGATGGGGACAAGGGAGAGCGAAAGGATCATTTCGTTCCCATCATCCATTTTGTGGTTAATAAACCCCTGTAAAGGATGAATTGAATTAAAAACGTGGCTGGGTTAGAATGCAATTGAATAAAGTTTTGATTCCTTCGGGGCTGGGTGAAATTCCCGACCGGCAGTAATGTCGTCGATGCGCGCCTCAGTCCGTGACCCGCGCGGGCGGTGGATCCGATGCAACTCCGGGATCGACAGTATACATCTGGATGGGAGAAGGATCATGACGTGTACATAGATCAGCTGGTTCGAAAGGAGGGCTTTTCCTCTCTTTCGGGTCTGTCTGGTTTTACCTGTCCGAAGAACGCAGTGTTGACCGTGCTCTTCGGTTTTTTTAGGTTGTACCGTCGTCATCAGATACACGAAAAAAGGAGTATCGATCGGTTGGCGGGGAAACTGTAAACACCGGGGATCTTCGGCTTGCCTCTCGGATTGGAAAGGATGGTCTCTATGAAAACCTATCTCGACTTGTGTCAGCGGATCTTAAAGGAAGGAACACCCAAAGAGGATCGGACCGGAACAGGCACCCTCAGTCTCTTCGGACACCAGATGCGTTTCGATCTGCAAGAGGGATTTCCCTTGGTGACCACCAAAAAACTGCATACCCGCTCCATCATCCATGAATTGCTCTGGTTTTTGCAAGGAGACACCAATATCCGGTATCTGCAGGAACATCAAGTCCGGATCTGGAATGAATGGGCCGACGAAAACGGGGATTTGGGACCCGTCTATGGAAAACAGTGGCGTTCCTTCAGCGGAGCTGATGGAAAAACGGTGGATCAAATTCAATGGGTTGTAGATGAAATCAAGAAAAACCCCGACTCCCGTCGCCTGATTGTCAGTGCCTGGAACCCAACGGAATTGGAAGAGATGGCCCTCCCTCCTTGTCACTGCCTGTTTCAGTTTTATGTGAAGGACGAAACTCTCTCTTGCCAATTGTATCAGCGAAGCGGCGACACCTTTTTGGGAATCCCCTTCAATATTGCCAGCTACGCGCTGTTGACCCATATGATCGCCCATGTGTCGGGGTTGAAACCGGGAGAGTTTATCCATACGCTGGGAGATGCCCATCTCTATTTGAACCATCTGGAGCAAGTGAAGGAGCAACTCACTCGCCAACCACTGCCCCTGCCCACCCTGAAGTTAAACCCAGATGTCACTTCCATCTTTGATTTTACTTATGAAGATATCCAGATCGAGGGATACCAGTCCCATCCCCCGATTAAAGGGAAGGTTTCCGTATGATTCGGCTCATCGTTGCCTATGCCAATCACCGCGTCATCGGCCGAAACGGACAGATGCCTTGGCACCTTCCTAATGACTTGAAGCATTTTAAAGAGACCACCACCGGACATACCGTAGTCATGGGGCGCAAAACCTATGAATCCATCGGAAAACCTCTGCCCCGTCGGCGAAATGTCATTCTAACGGAAAACCCCCACTTCCGCGCTCCTGCAGGAGTAGAAGTGATCCACCATCCACAGGAAGTCACTCAGCTGGGGGATCTGTTTATCATCGGCGGGGCTCAACTGTATGAACAGTTCCTTCCCCTCGCCGATCGTCTCTACATCACACAGATCGACCTAGAAACGGAAGGGGACACCTTCTTCCCCAAATGGGACCCGAAGGAGTTCAGGATCATCGAGCAAAGGGAAGGGGTTGTAGATCAACAAAACCCCTATCCCCACACTTTTTACATTCTGGAACGAAAACAGTAAGAGATCAGACCACACCTCCACCGATCATGAAGCTCAAATGTAAAATCCCCTCCCAACCGGGTCGTTTTCCGGCTTCGGAGGGGGGTTTTTATGCATGGGAAATGCTGAGTTTCACCCTGCCAACGTCCGTCCCTTCAACCGCGGTTGAATTCGCCGGTATAAGGGAACGAACACCAAGGCCACGATCAGACCCTTCAACAGATTGAAGGGTCCGATGGCATACAACACTAATGCCGTCTTCTCCGGCCCTTCCACGGTCCAGTTGATCAGAAAAGCGTAGGCCGGCAAGATCACCCAGTAGTTGGCGAGGCTCATCAGAATGGCCGTCACTGGAGCGGCGATAGCCAGACCGATGACCAAGCCCTTGGTGTCGCGGATTTTCCGGGCCGTCCACACGGTGATCAGCACGAACAGACTTCCGGTCAGAAAGTTGGCCATCTGGCCGATAGGCACCCCTGATTCACTTCCGGTAAAAGCAAAATGGAGGAGGTTTTTTACAAATTCCACTGTCACTCCCGCCCAGGGACCCAACATCAGTCCCGCCATTAAGGCTGGGAGTTCACTGAAGTCCACTTTGAGAAAAGCGGGAAAGGGGGGAATCGGGAAATTTAAGTATTGGATTAAAAAGGCAAATCCAGACAACAAAGAGATCATAGTTAACTTCCGAGTCGACAATTTCCCCGTCATCAGACCGACACTCCTTTTTCTGATGACGACGGTACAACAAATAAAAAACCCAAAGAGCGCAGTGACTACGTTCTTCGGGTTAGAAAAATCAGGCAGACCTAAGAAAAGGGATTTGCTCCCTTTCGGACCACCGGATCCATGTACACGTCATCATCCTTCTCCCATCCAGACTATACTGTCGGTCCCGGAGTTGCACCGGGTCCACCGCTCGCGCGGGTCACGGACTGAGGCACAGAGCAGTGCCATCACCGTCGGTCGGGAATTTCACCCTGCCCCGAAGGATCAACCATATTCGATTACCATACATTCTAAACCAGTTAGGGTGAAAAGGTCAAATTCACCCAAGCGTGTTGATTAGCCATATTTTGGATGGGGAGATCGTGTTCACCCACGCGACCGT
>CAUGKZ010000133.1 GCA_959600065.1 uncultured Kroppenstedtia sp.
TTTTCAGAGTGATTGGCCGGAAAACGGGGGTGGTCAGGTATATCTGTATCAATCGTTGCTGAAAAGCATTGTCGATGATTCTTCCCGCAAAATCACCAGCAATGAAAAGGAATACCAGTTTGATGTCCAGGCCAATTACAGTCAGAACAAATCGATGAACCGACAACGCATCCGGATGGATCGGGACTATCATCCGAAAAAAGTGGAAGTGCTCAATGAAGAGGATCAGGTATTGGTGGAGATCACCTTTGATAAATTTGATGAAGGGGCTTCCTTTGACAAGAATGCCTTTGACATGGAACGGAATATGACCGGCTATGCTGGCAGAACTGTCCCCACTCTGGCTAAGAAAGAGAAAAAAGGAAAGGAAAAAGAGGTGAATGCGGTCGCTCCCGCTTGGATCCCGGAAGGGTGCCGGCTGGCGGATGAAACCACGGTGGAGACCCCAGAGGGAAAGCGGGTGATTATGCGTTACAAAGGCAAAAAACCTTTCACCTTGACGCAAAAGCGGCCAGAGGCAGTGGATGCCAGCCTGCAGGCTTACGGGAAGCCTCTCGACTTGGGAGAAACGATGGGAGTTTTTCTGGACATGGACGGAAAGAGACATCTCTCTTGGACCTATGAGGGTGTAGATTTTGAACTCCTGGGGGAACTGACAGAATCCCAGATGGCACAAATCGCTCGCTCCGTTTTTGAACAGAAGGATAAGTGACTCGCCCGCCACCCTCGGTGGCGGTTGTTTTTTTGTGGAAGAGGGAAAATCTAACACCAGATGGACCCTAGGTTATTCTTGAAAAGTCGGAGTCGAATGATAGGATGAAAGAGAAGATGAAAATGGTTGCGAGTTTGTCCATCCCCTTCGGAAGCACTCTTTAGAAGTTTTGCAATCCGAGTCCACCCTATTGTATGATATTCGTGATAAATCGCTTTGAAGGAAAAGGAGAACGAGATGGACGAGGAAGCGATCCGCGACGAGTCTACCCGTTTCACTGTACTGCTTTACCGGAAGAGCCGGGGCTTGCGTCTGGGGGAGGTTGGAGTGTTTCTGGTCGGCCTGTTGGCGATGTTGCCCTTCTTTGAGCTGAGATCGGCTCCCTTTGTCATCGCCCTCCTCCTGTGGGCGATGATCGTCATGGCCGGCTTGCCCGCCTTGTACCGAGCGATCTTCCAGCCCAGATATATTTTATATTCGGACCGGTTGGTGATGCAGATGAAGGGGAAATGGAAAGAAGTCTCCCTTTCTCAAGTGAAGCCTAGTTATAATCTTCCCTATCTCTATGAAATCCATGGCAAGGAGACCCCAATTCTGGTCAGCGATCCTTTTTTGGAAACTCTGAATGTGCAATTAAAACTGTATCGATCTAGGAACAAGTCCGATGGAAAAGAGTAATCGATATTTTCGCGATACGGTGGCCCTCATCGATCTGGACGCGATCGCCCATAATGTGAGTCAATTTCGTCGTCGTCTACCTGGTGGTTGCCGGCTGATGGCGGCAGTCAAAGCGGATGGGTATGGTCATGGTTCCGTTCCGGTCTCCCAAGCAGCTTTGGCTGCCGGAGCCACTGACTTGGCTGTCGCTTTTTTGGACGAGGCTTTGGAGTTGCGGGCAGCGGGGATTACGGCCCCGATTTTGGTGTTTGGAGAGATCCCCGAGCGGGGAATCGAACCAGCCCTCCAAGCTGGGATCTCCCTGACGGTCTTCAATGAGGTGGGAATGGAGAAGATTGCCCAAGTGGCAGCCCACACGGGTTATCAGGCCCGGCTTCATATCAAAGTGGACACTGGAATGGGCCGGATCGGCCTGTGGGAAGATGCCGCCGTCTCCTTTGCCGAACGGTGGGTTCGAGATTCTCGATTGACGGTGGAGGGAATATTTACTCATTTCGCGACTGCTGATGAGATAGACAAGAGTTACGCCATGGAGCAGCATGGTCGTTTTTTGCGGGTACTCCAACAGTTACAGGCGAGGGGAATCCGAATCCCCTTGATCCACTGTGCCAACAGTGCTGCCGCCATCGACCTGCCGGAATGGTCCCATGGCATGATCCGGTTGGGGATCAGCATGTATGGCTACTATCCTTCGACACAGGTGAACCGGATGGAGGTTTCTCTTGATCCCGCCTTGACGCTGAAGACCCGGATCATCCATCTCAAGCGTCCTCCCGCCGGGATGGGCATCAGCTACGGGAAGACGGCCAGGGTCAACGGGGATCAATGGATCGCCACGATTCCCATCGGTTACGCTGACGGATACAGTCGTCAGCTTTCCAATCGGGGGATGGCTTTGGTTCAGGGGCAGAGGGTGCCCGTGATCGGAAGGGTCTGCATGGACCAGACGATGTTGGATGTCACATCGGCGATGCCGGTGAAGGTGGGGGATGAGGTGGTTCTTTATGGAAAGCAGGGAAGCGAAGAGATCCATGTGGACGAGGTGGCGAATCTCCTCGGAACCATCTCCTATGAAATCACCTGTATGCTGGGCCACCGAATCCCCAGGCTCTATCTTCAATCGGGCCAGGTCGTACATGTGAACAACCCCCTTGGGATCGCTCCCTTGCTTCCGCCAGAGGGAAAAGAATCCCCTTGAGGAAGGAATTTTGGGATGGAGAGCGAATAAATTAATATTGTCCCCTAAACCGTCCAAAAGTCCTGATCGGCGGAGATCCGGGATGGAGGCGGCGTGAGCTCAAGTATATTTTTGCATCAGGTTTATCATAATGGTAGTATTGATTAGATAAATCGCCAACGGTGATGATTTGTTGGGGGTGCGTACGTTGTCAGAGACAAAGAGAATCATGATTAGCTTACCTCAGCAATTGCTTCAGGAAGTGGATGGGATGGTGGAGAAGGAAAACTCCAATCGGAGTGAATTTGTTCGCCAAGCCATGAAGCTATATCTTTATGAACGGAAAAAGCGATTGATTCGCGAAATGATGCAACAGGGTTACATGGAGATGGCCAAGATCAATCTGAATATCGCGTCGGAGTCCTTTGAAGCGGAAGAAGAGGCAGATGGTACAACGATTCGTCTGGTTAGTGGGGTGTAATTCCTTTGATTGTCAAACGTGGCGATGTCTATTTTGCCGATCTCTCTCCAGTGGTCGGATCTGAACAAGGTGGGGTTCGACCTGTTCTGGTGATACAAAACAACATTGGGAACCGGTTCAGCCCCACTGTGATCGTCGCCGCGATTACTGCCCAAATCCAGAAGGCGAAACTCCCCACTCATGTGGAAATCGATTCCAGGAATTATGGGTTTGACCGGGATTCAGTCATTCTCTTGGAACAAATCAGAACCATAGATAAACAACGACTTACGGATAAGATCACCCATCTGGATGAAGAGATGATGATGCGGGTGAATGAGGCACTTAATATCAGTCTGGGTTTGATCGATTTTTGACCCGACAGCAGGTGACCGGGAGGTGCGAACTGGCATCTCCTTTTTTGTATGTGCAGTTGTATAATGAAGGGGTGGACGCTTCGGATGAGAGAGGGGAGGTTAGTGATCGGGTTGCATTTTTTTGCGCCGCTCATTTCTCATCTCTCACCTCCCAAATGTGGTTTCCATATGGAGGAAGGCTACCATGAACGATGAAATGATTGAGCGTTATCGGCAGCTACTCAACTCTTATTTATCGGACCGGCAGGAAGATCAGTTGTATGAGGCTCAGCAGATGAGTAAGTGGATGATAGAGCAGAAAATCCCGCCGGAGGAAATCGTCAGTATGCACGCGGAGGTAGTCAAAGAACATTTGCCGCATCTGCCGGAAGAAGTCCAGCACTCATTTAATCCTTTGATTGAAATGATGATCGGATACGGAGCCGCCCTCCGGGAACATGAGAATCTTCTCCATCGCCAGCGGGAGCTGGAGTATGAGATCGAGATCGCTGTCGGGATGCAACAAACCCTTCTTCCTGATGCCCCCCCGGACACTCCAGATCTGGACGTGGGCGTGGTCAGTGTTCCGGCACAACGGATGAGCGGGGATTATTATAATTTTGTCAACCATGGCGGAGGATCTATCGGAGTGGCACTTTCGGATATTATCGGAAAGGGGATTCCCGCCGCCCTTTGTATGTCCATGATCAAATATGCCATGGATCAGATGGACAACTCTTCGGGTCCGTCGGAGATCCTGCGTCGTCTGAACATTGTGGTGGAGAGAAATGTGGATCCCAGTATGTTTATCACGATGGTCTATGGAGTGTACGATACCAACCGCCATCATTTTCAGTATGCCACCGCCGGACATGAACCGGGGTTTTTGTACAAAGACCGAGAGGAAGACTTTGAGGATTTAAATACCGGGGGATTGGTCCTAGGTGTCACCGAGGGGATTGACTATGAGGAGTACGGGCTGGACCTAGCTCCAGGGGATACCGTGATCCTTTTTTCCGATGGAGTGACGGAGACACGGATCGACGGAGAATTTCTCGGTCGGGAACCTCTCAAGGAACTGATCCGATCCCATCTGCACCTGCCAGCGCAAGAGGCGGTGGAGTCGATTCAGCAGGATCTGTATGAAATGGTCAATTACCAACTAAAAGATGACCAGACGATCCTGTTACTGCGCAGACCCAAGGGGGTTGATTAACCCCGAAGCAGGAACGGAGAGAGTCGTGTATGGCCCCAGTAAGATCACGAGCGAAGTGTCTCCGACGTGGTTGTCGCGGTCTCGGGCAGGACCGCATCTTTTTTATGTAAGTGGTAGTTAAACCAAACCTGGCTTGGGCCGAAATCCTGACCGGATGGTTGAAGTCAGGTTTTAAAACCGACTGACGGGGTAAAGTGGAGGGGAGGGATCAGAGGCGGGGCAGGATGGGCGAGGGAAGGGACCGGTGCGATCAGTAATGTCGGTTACTTTAAGTTTTCTTCCCATTTTCCACCCTTCTCACCTCCTCAGATGTGGCTTTTAGATGGAGGGAATTTGCGATGGATGTATCAATCCAGGAAAAAAGACAATCAGAGCAAATCATCACTTTGATTGTCTCAGGTGAGGTGGATGCATATACTGCACCACAGCTTCGTGAGAGATTGATGCCGCTGTGCCAGAAGATAGGTGAAGTGCGTCTGGACCTGTCACAGGTAGAGTATATGGACAGTACCGCTCTGGGCGTGCTGATCGGTGCTTATAAACAGCTTCGCGCCAGGCAGGGTCGGCTAGTTCTTACCGGGATGAGTCCCCGTCTGAAACGTCTGTTTCGTATCACCGGCTTGACTGAAGTGATGGATATTGAAGAAAATGGTGCTTAGGAGGAGCGGATTGGAATGAATCAGACCAAGGATATCGTACTGACCATTCCCGCCGAAGCACAGTACGTGGGGGTGGTCCGATTAACTGTCTCTGGGATTGCCAATCGTCTGGGTTTCCATTATGACGATATTGAAGATATCAAACTGGCTGTAGCAGAGGCCTGTACCAATGCGGTGGACCATGCGTACAAAGAATTGGAATGCCAGGGGTGCGTCAAGGTGACGTTCTGCATCTTTGGAGATCGACTGGAAATCAGAGTAAAGGATGAAGGGAACAGCTTTGATATTGAAGCTGTGAAAAAGAAATCCGGCCCGATTGAGAATCACCTTCCCTTTACCTCGATGCGGGAGCGAGGACTGGGTCTTCATTTGATGGAAACCTTGATGGATCATGTGGACGTCCAGGTCGGAAAAGGCGTCGTGGTCACCCTTACCAAGTTTATTCACAGGGACGAGGT
>CAUGKZ010000134.1 GCA_959600065.1 uncultured Kroppenstedtia sp.
TTGAGTTCAGGACTTCAGCCCATCGGGATTGTAGTGCCCATGGTGCAGAGGTCGCTTGGGTAGCACACGACTCCCTTCTGCTAACTGTTTTCTGGTTAATCAACAGCCCTAAGGTCTTTACAAAAAAGTTGTCGCATAAGGGATGGTGCATGGACCCCATCCCTCGGGATGAATCAACTGTAATTTGGGTGAAATCTGGTGATTTTTTGTGCAAAGGTTAAAAGGACAGACGGCCTTGGGGTCGTTGCAATGGTTTGTATTTCTTCTTTCTAGTTCATTGGCAATCCCGATCGTCATCGGTCAAACTTTCCAATTGTCCGCACAAGAGACGGCAGAGCTGATGCAGCGAACCTTCTTTGTGGTGGGGATCGCCTCTTTTTTGCAAGGCTGGTTGGGCCACCGTCTGCCCATTGCCGACGGACCGGCGGGCGTTTGGTTGGGTATTTTTGTGATCCTGGGGGGGACCGTCGGGTTGGACTCCGGTGCCATGTTGCAGTCGCTGGAAGGAAGTATGTTGATAGCCGGATTGGTACTTTTTCTCATGGGAATCACCGGCTTAATCCGACGGATGATGACTCTGTTCACTCCCTTGGTGACCGGGGTCTATCTTTTGTTACTTGTCTTTCAATTGAGCGGAGTGTTTCTAGAGGGGATGATCGGACTGGGCGCTGACGGTCTCGACTCAGTGAGTGCTCTGCTCTCATTTGGCGTGTTGATCCTGATCATCTTCATCTCGGTGAAAGGAAAAGGAAGCCTGAAAGATTACTCCGTCCTCTTAGGAATTCTGGTGGGATGGACCGCTTTTGCTTGGGCGGGACGGCTTCCAGAATCTCCCCAGTCTGAGGGATGGATCCGATTGCCGGAACTCTTCGCCTGGGGAGTCCCCCGACTGGAGGGGGGGATGGTGATTACTGGCCTCCTGATCGCCTTCGTGCTGATGTCCAATCTGGTGGCCACGGTGGCGGCGGGGGAACAAGTAATTGGACGACGGCCAGAGGAGGCACGGAGAGCACTGGACCAGGGTGGGATCTGGAACGGAGTGGCCAATGGATTGGCTGCCCTTTTCTCCACTGTGGGAACGATTCCCTTGTCCAGTTCTGCTGGTTTTGTCCGGCTGACCGGGTTAAAAAAGTTACGCCCCTTCCTCATCGGTTGCCTGGTGATGGTAGGAGTCTCCCTGTTTCCTCCCTTGATGAGTTTTCTGGCGGGTTTGCCGGAGCCCGTGGCCGACGCGGCTCTGCTGGCTAGTTTTCTTCAGATCGTTTCCATCGCGGTGGGCAATATCACTCGGGAGCCCTTGGATGACCGGCGCAACACCATCCTCGGCATCTCACTCATGATCGGAGTGGGCATCATGTTTGTTCCCTCCACCGCTTTTGCTTCCCTGCCCTCAGTCCTTCAGTTCACCTTGGGCAACGGTCTTCTCACCGGGACTTTCCTTGCCATTCTGATGGAAAGACTGTGGCGGGGGAAAAAGAATGAATCCCCTTGATCCGGTTCAGCTGTGGGCCGGAGGCATTGAGTATCGACTTGTCTGAACCTTTCAGGCGTAAAATAAGGTTGGGATGGTGGGACGGTGAAGAGCCTTTGCACCCATAGGGCACAAGTCTCGCCAGGGTCGCTTTCCGCTCCCGGGTCTCGCTATGCGTTCTTTGCAAGAGATCGTAGCCCTCCCACCTTCCCCGTTCCCTCAAGCGATATGTGATGGGGGCAATGGGAAGAGCGAAAGGGTCGTTTCGTTCCTATCATCCACTTTAGGGTTCATCAACAGCCCTGTGAACTTTTATATTATGATCCAACTGTCAAGCATGGATAAACATGCCGAAATGGGGTGATTTTCGATGCCAACAGTGATCTTGAACTGACGAACCGATGATACAGGGCATGGTGAGCTACTCCGGTGAGGAAAAGCGAAAAAACCTGGTGTGACAGGTTTTTTATTCGTGCCCGGATTTCGGTCTGTTTGAAGCACCTCCTGTGAAAAGCGGAAATCAACCGGGGACGGTTGTTCTTTGGATATTGCAGGACAGGAACGGAACCCGTTCCTGTCCTTTTTTGTGCTGGAAAGAGATGCCCCTGTATTCACCATTTCAATATGGACAGTAAAGGGTTGAATCAGGTGGCAGCAATCAGTCGCTTATCGAATGTACCTCCGACATGTGATGTAGGGAACCTTTTTTGCGGGCTTGAAGGTGGTCCGCAAAAGCTCCCTCTTGCTTATCGTTCTGGGAATCGGTCTCTTTCATGGACTGTACAGCGAATTCCTCTTAAACATACTGACTCAATTACCAGCGCCCCTTTACCGGGGCGTTTTTGGGTTGCTGAAAACAACATGCAACTATGCCGATTGGGCACATATCCTATTTCAGATATGGATTTGGGTGGGTATATACTCCATCGGTGGTCCTTTGTCCCTCAAGACCATTCATTCTTAACTCTGTTTTTTGGAAGGTGGACGGAATGAAAAGATTTTTTTGGCAGTGGATGGGCCTGCTGTCGGCTGGAATATTGCTGTTGACAGGCTGTCAGGCATCCTTATCAGACCATGTCGCTTTTCCGGAACGACAGATCACCTATATGATCCCTTTTGAGGCTGGAGGTCAGTCCGACGTGGAGGCCAGAAGGCAACATCCGCTCCTGGAAAAAGAGCTGGGCCAACCCGTCATCATCACCTACAAACCCGGTGGGGGCGGCTCGGTGGGATGGGCGGAATTGGCCCGACAAAAAGCGGATGGTTATAATCTGGCCGGGATCAATATTCCCCATATCATTCTTCAGCCCCTAGCCAACCCGGATACCGGGTATCAAACTGAGCAGATTCAGCCGGTGGTTCTGTTTCAGAGAACACCGATCGGATTGGCTGTTCCAAAGGAGAGCGACATCAGGTCTATCAAGGATTTGGTGCGAAAAGCAAAAAAGAACCCTGGCAAATTGACAGTTGCCGGGTCAGGCACCTACACGGGGCATCATCTCGCCTTCAGACAGTTGGAGAAGTTTGCCGGAATTCGGATGAAGTATGTCCCCTTCACCGGTGCAGCGACCCAAACCCAGGGATTTTTCGGAGGAAATACTGATCTCATCTTGGCCAATACCAGCGATTTGGTGAAATACAAGGAGCAGTTGCAGATCCTGGCGATTGGAGGTGATCAACGCACAGAACTGTTTCCCAAGGTTCCCACCTTCAAAGAAGTGGGCTATGAGATGGCTCCTGTCATCGACCGTGGGGTGGGAGTACCCGCAGGTACACCGGCCCCTGTGGTCCAACGTTTGGAAGAAGCTTTTCTCCGGGTTGCCTGCAACGACAAAATCAAGGAGCAGATGATCCGGGAAGGGTTTGAACCGCTGGAGATGGGTGTGGTTGAAACCGAAAAATATATCAAGCGGAAGACTGCGGAACTGACCCCGATGATTGAGGAGGTGAAGTGATTCCATGGGTACCACAATAGCGGAAAGTCTGTTCACCGGATGGATGGATCCGGTGAACTGGTTGTTGGTGATTATCGGAGTTGCCGGAGGAATTCTCGTGGGTGCCCTTCCGGGGCTGACAGCGACCATGGCCTTGGCACTCATGCTACCGTTTACCTTTACCATGGGACCGGAGGCGGCGTTGATTCTGTTGGGTGCGATCTATATCGGAGCGATCTACGGCGGATCCATTTCCGCCATTCTGATCAATACGCCGGGCACTCCCTCTTCCATCGCCACCACTTTCGACGGTTTTCCTTTGACCCAAAAAGGGCGGGCGGAGCAAGCCTTGGTTACCGCGGCTTTCAGCTCGGGGGTTGGGGGCGTGTTGGGGGGAATCTCCCTTCTCTTCTTGTCCCCGTTATTGGCCGATCTGGCTTTAAGTTTTGGCCCACCGGAATTTTTTTGGGTGGCTGTCTTCGGACTCACGGTGATTGCAACCCTTTCCTCCGGTTCCATTGTCAAGGGATTGACCGGTGGAGCTTTCGGACTGCTGTTGAGTACCGTGGGTATTGCTCCCGTCGGGGGCGATTCGCGGTTTACCTTTGGCTTTTCTCCCCTGCAAGGGGGTCTGGACCTGGTCGTGGTGTTGATCGGTTTGTTCTGTATTCCGGAAGTGATCGCCATCATAGAGAGGCGGAAATTGCAGGATCACCTATCCTATCAGCCCGTGAAGGGGGTGGCAGGGAAGGTGATTAAAAGGCTGATCCGACGTCCCTTCCTGTTTCTTCGCTCCTCTGTCATCGGCATTGTGACGGGGATCATTCCCGGTGCGGGGGGAAATGTGGCCAGCCTGCTGGCTTATGATGCAACGGTCCGTTTCGATAAAAACAAAGAGGAATATGGGACAGGAAAAATCGAAGGGGTGGCGGCTTCAGAGTCGGGAAACAATGCCGAGGTGGGGGGATCTCTGGTCCCTCTCCTTTCTCTAGGGATTCCCGGAGCGGCACCGGCTGCCGTGCTGATGGGGGCGCTTTTAATCCAGGGAATCACACCTGGCCCGGACCTGTACAAAAATTATCCTGATCTGGTTCACACCTTTGTGGGTGCGTTTATTGCGGCCAACGTGGTGATGTTTGTGATGGCTTTTTATGGAGCCCGATATGTGGCCCGGCTTTTAAATCTCCCTTCCCATACCCTGGTTCCCTTGATCATGATGTTGACGGTGATCGGCTCCTACGCCATCCGGAACAACCTCCTCGATGTGGCGATGATGGTCGGGTTTGGGATCATGGGCTATCTGTTGAAAAAAGTGGGGTTTGAACCGGGACCCATCGTTCTGGGACTGATCCTCGGGTCGATTGCGGAAACGGGGCTGGTCCAGTCCATGTTGATCGGGCAGGCCAAGGGAGGCATCTGGATGGTGTTTCTGAACCGGCCGATCACCCTTCTCTTGATCGGTTTCTGTCTGATCTCCTTGGGCTCCTCCTGGTGGATGCTACGATCTGGCAGGCGGGAGCGAAGAGAAAAGAAGGGGGTCGAAGGCCGGAATGGGGGGGATCTGTGGGTGTCATTGGGTTTTATCTTGGTAGCGGTGATCGCTCTAGGGCATCTTCGGGGTTTGAACAAGATGAGTGCCATTTTTCCTGGGACGGTGGGGGGGATCCTTTTCTTCCTCGGAGTCGTCTGCCTGTTCCAAAGCTTGTTTGGCAGAGGGAAATCGGCAGAGAAGGGGGTGGCTCCAGTCCTTTCCGTGTGGGTGGTATCCCTAGGCATGGCGGGGTACGTCGCTTTGATTCCTTGGCTGGGTTTTTTGGCGGCCACTCTGTTGTTCGCAGGTACCGTCACCTGGTTTCTTTCCCAGAGGGAGAGGAATTTCCGGGGCGTTGCAGTCTCTCTCCTGATCGGTCTCCTTTTTTACGCGGTCTTCCGTTGGATCTTTATGGTGCCTTTCCCCGAGGGATGGCTGCTTTGAGCTCAGGTGGGATTATCGGTTCTAAGCTTTGGATTGCGGAATATATAGAGAAGAGAGAGTGGAAGGAGGGCGGGGAGTTTGTTCACTTGCAGGAAGGCTTACGACCCTATATCAGTTCCTGGGACCTCGCCCACCGTTGCTGATCAAAACATAAGAAACACCCCAGTAAGAATGGAGTCGAAGAAGAAAGGACAAAAATGGCAGAAAAAAACATAGCATTATATAGGTTAATCCAGGCGTGTTGATTCGCCATATTTGAGGTGGGGAAATCGTGTTCTACCACGCTCGGATTGCCATCCGGCAAGGAAGTGAAAACTGGCCGC
>CAUGKZ010000135.1 GCA_959600065.1 uncultured Kroppenstedtia sp.
GATTTGACCCGGGAGAAGCTGGAGCCCCAGGAGGCTGCTTTGTTGGCGGCCCTTCCCAAGGCTCCGTCCACATACAATCCCTATCGGAACGAGGAGAAAGCGCTGGAGCGGCGAAACCTGGTTCTCGATTTGATGGCGAGGGAAGGAGTGATTTCTCAGGAGGAACGGGATCGTCTCCACCAGACCGAGCTGGGTGTGGATCGAAAACACCTGAAGAAATACTTGAAGACAGATAAGTATGTAGCTTTTAAACATCTGGTGATGGAAGAGGCGAAGGAACGGTATGGCATCTCCGAGACGGAACTAGCCACCGGAGGATACAAAATACAGACCCATCTGGCGCCCCAGGCTCAGTTGGCGATGGAGAAAGCTTTCGATGATGATGCTCTCTTTCAGAAAAAAGAGGAGCTGGACGGCGGAGCGACGATGATCCACCCTCAAACCGGGGGGATCGCCGCCATTGCCGGTGGGCGTGAATATAAGGGGCAGGGATATGTTCTTCGCTCCAAGGAAGAATTGAAGCAACCGGGGTCAGCCATCAAACCGATCACGGTCTATGCTCCTGCCGTACAAGAAAAGGGATACGATGAATATTCCGTGGTTCCGGATCCACCGGGTTTTCGCATTGGTAACTGGCAACCGAAAAACTTTCAGCAACGTTATTTTGGCAAGTTGCCACTGAAACAGGTGCTGGCCAAATCTCTCAACGTGGCTACGGCCTGGCTGTTGGAAAATAAAGTGGGACGGGAGACTGCGGTGGAGTATGCCACCCGGATGGGACTACAACTGAATCACAAGGATCGATCCTCGGATGCTGGACTGGCTCTCGGGGGCCTGACCGAAGGGGTGAACACGATCCAGATGGCCCAGGCTTACTCTCCCTTTGCCAATAACGGCCACATGACCGACGCTCATGCTATCCGGAAGATTACTCGGGAGAATCGGGAATGGAAAGCGGAGAAAGAAGTGGAGAGGAATCAGCAGGTCTTGACTCCAAAAACCGCCTACTATCTGACCCGGATGATGCACTACAACGTTCAACAAGGGACGGGGACGAGTGCCCGTCTTCCAGATGGACGAGATGTGGCCGGAAAGACAGGGACGACGCAGAACAGCCGGGAGGCTTGGTTTGTAGGTTACACCCGGGAGTATGTAATGTCCGCTATGGTTTTCAATCAAGGAGATGGCAAAGTGGAACTTTCTGGCGGAGGCTATCCGGCGAAGATTTTTCGAAGAGTGATGGCGGAAGCTTTGCAGGGAACCCAGATCAGCCGTTTCTCCAATCCAGGTGTGCCGGAGCCCCGTCCTCCCTTCCAATTGAAGCCGGTCCAACTGTCTGCATCCTACGATGCCGATCAACAAGTGGTCCGGTTGAAGTGGAACGATTATTCCGGCCGTCTGAAATATCGGGTGGAACGTTCCGAGGAAGGGGGCAACTGGCAGGCGATCGGAGAGACCTCTTCCGGTGCTTATACGGATGGTAGTATGGTTATTCCTGAACCGGCTGAAGGACTCCCTGGTTCAAACAGCGGGAAAAAGACCTATCAATACCGGGTGATCGCAGTCGACACCGTGGAAAACAAAGAGGCAGCTCCATCCAACACGGCACAGATCCAATTGGTTTCGGAACCCCCACCTCCAGAGCAACCGGGAGATGAGGGAGGGGATGACACCCCTGGGGATGAGGGAGGAGATCCTCCTGAAGAGGATCCGGGAGAGCCGCCGGAGACTCCCCCTGACGACGGCCCAGGGGAGCCTATCCCCCTTCCGGATCAGGGAGACCAGGGTCCCTGGCGTCCCCCGGTTTGGGGCGGATAAAAAGGTGACCTCCCACTGCATGGGAATGGTGGAGCAGGGCAGACTAGGGTGTGGCAGATCTGGGGTTCGTATAAACTTTGACTCCGGAATGTGAAACCCCATCCCGATCGGCCCCGTCCAACATTTATTCACGACGCTTTGGGTTCAGCCGGAACCTGGCGGCAAAGGAGAGGTACATCCCATGAAGAAGCGGGAAAATTTCAGCCCGGAACAAAAACGCAAGGAAAAAGAGAACAAAGAAGTCCAGGACCGGAAATCGCGCCCTGGATTGGGTAACCGAAAGATGGACGGACCGGATCGTCCGAGCACCTGAACAACGAACCCCCTCCATATCGGTAGGGGGTTCGTTGTTTTTGGGCCAGCCGACGGACAGGTTCTAAACCGGGTGTTGTCCCAATAGACTGTTTCTACGGGGACGAGTTCAGTCGGGGAGGGGTTGTCTGTGGTGTTGCATGAACGGTGGTTTACCGCTTCCCGTGTCGGTTTCACCTATATTGGCACGGTGGTGGGAGCGGGCTTCGCTTCTGGACAGGAAATCATGCAATTTTTTACGGTCAGCGGCTTTAAAAGCTTGTTTGCCATCTTGCTGGTGACCGTGCTGTTTTCTTGGTTGGGGATCCGGATGATGGTGATTGGGGCTCGCCTACAAGCCCGTTCCTATGAGGAGTTTAATAATTACTTGTTTGGTCCCGGTGTAGGCCGTTGGATGAACGGATTCGTGGGAGTCATACTCTTTGGGGTGACCACCGCGATGATGTCCGGGACTGGGGCTCTGTTCCAGGAGCAGTTGGGACTCTCCTTTCACTTTGGAGTGATTGTCACCTCCCTGATTGCCTTTTTGGTGATCATCAAAGGGATGGAAGGAATTTTGAATGTCAATGCGTTGGTGGTTCCCTGCATGTTTGCCTTCACCCTGGTGGTGGGAATCCAGGGACTGTCAGGGCCGGGTCTCGGTCAATTTTTGGCGATGGAACCCATGGAAGGAGCCCGGAACTGGGTCGTCTCCGCCATTACTTACGCCGCATTTAACCTGGCAATGTCACAGTCGGTGCTGATTCCCATGGGAGGGGAGATCCAGGATGAAAAGACACTCCGGCTTGGAGGAATCCTGGGGGGGGTCGGCTTGGGAGTGATGCTGTTGGCCAGCAATTTTGCCTTGGCACTCAAAATTCCCGAGATCTTTCAACTGGAGATTCCCATCGCACTGGTGATCTCCACCCTGGGGGATGGAATGAAATATTTTTTTTTAGCAGTGATGTGGGGTGAAATATTTACCACACTCATCGGGAATGTCTATGGATTGGCCGCCAATCTGGAAAATTGGATTCCGGTTCGGATCAATACGCTGATGGCTCTGATCTTTATCCTAGGATATGTCTGCTCCCTGATCGGGTTCCCGGTATTCGTAGGGTATATCTATCCCTTCTTCGGCTATTGCGGACTGTTGACGTTGCTCCTATTGACATTTTGCAAATATCCGGCCATTCAGAGATGAGATGCTTCGGATTTTCCTAAATGGAGCGGAATCGGATAGAATAGAACGGGAAGCCAATGAAAGGGGAGAGTTTATTTGGATGTGATGGATGCCATTCGGTCCCGGAGGAGTATTGGTAAAGTGAGTGAAACCATGCCGGACCCACAACTGATCGAAAAAGTGCTGGAAGCGGCTCGTTGGGCTCCCAACCATCATATGACCCAACCTTGGAAATTCTTTGTATTGACCGGAGATGCCCGGGTGAGGTTGGGAAAAGTGCTGAGCGAGATCAAAGCGGAGGGGTGGACGGAAGAGGAGCGAGAAGCACAAGCTGAAAGTTTGCAACGAGAGGAACGGAAGCCCTTGAGGGCACCTGTAGTTATCGCTACAGCTGTCCATCCTTCCGAGGATCCAAAGGTAGAGGAAATCGAAGAGATCTGCGCCGTGGCCGCCGGGGTTCAGAATGGGCTACTTACTGCTCATGCTCTGGGGTTGGGAGCGATCTGGCGTACAGGTAAGCCGACTTACCACCCAAGGATGAAGGAGTTTTTTCAACTAGGGGAAAGAGAAACCTTGCTCGGGTTTTTGTACATCGGTTACCCCTCCATTCTTCCCAAGGAACGCCCTCGGGCTCCCATGGAGGAGAAAGTGGAATGGTGGGGATCAGTAATGTTCCACCCCTTTTAGGGAAAACCTCCTGTCACCGGTTCCCGGTTGTGCGATCTGCCTGAAAGGGAGAGGGAGAACATGATATGGATCTTGATTGCCGTCATCGGCTACCTGATCGGTTCACTCCCTGCCTTCGCTCTGTTTCAAAGCCGGGGAGCGCCGAGGGTGACTCATCTTTCCCCTGGTGGGTTCCGTCCGGGAAGAGGTCTGCGGGATGGCATGATCTTCGCTGGGTTGCAAATAGGGAAAGGGGCGTTGGCTACCCTGATCGGGTTATTGCTGGCAGGGTGGTCGGGAGGTGCACTGGCAGCCGCGGCAGCTGTGCTGGGGGATCTGTTTCCCCTGTTTCGGCCCGTCCACAGCGGGGGAGTGGCCGTCGCTGCAGGGGGCTTGCTGATCCTAAGTCCACTGTTGCTAGTAGTGGGGTTGGGCATCTATTTGCTAACTCTATTTCTCACCCGCTATTTTTCTGTCTCTGTATTTTTTGCTTCCATCGGGGTTATCCTCTTTTCCCTTGTTTTATTTCCGGGGTTGTATGTGGTGCTGGTGGTATTATTTGCAGGGGGCTTGATTCTGTTACGAAAGAGAGGGCGTCCGGATCGCTGGCGCAAAGTATGGCACCGGAGTTTTCGCCACAGGCGATGAAAATCTTCACTCATGCCGAAGCCGCTGACGGAGAAGCACTTCGTCAGCGGCTTTGATTTTTTGTTGTTCATTTTTCAAACCGCCACTTCCACTTTATATCCGCTGAACTTGCGGATATTGATCACTCCGCTATCCAGTATGAGATATTGGGCCTTGGCTCCGAGGAGTTTGCCCTGGATCTGATCCACTTTGTCCAGGTTCAGGGGCTTGACCTTTTCCGGGAATTCCAGACAAGGGTAATGAAAGGTCAGCGGTTCTCGATCCCCCTGATAGTATCCTCGGTACTCTTCCGGGATTTTTTCCTCCATATCGGCACGTACCTCCAGCAGATCTCGGTCGGCGATCTCATTTTTGAGCATCCGTCGCCAGTTGGTCTTGTCCTTGATAAATTGCGCCAAGACCATCTCGAGCTCGCCTGCGGTTTTGCGGTCGGGAACCTCAGCGATGGGAACCGCTGTCACGGCTCCTTGGTCGATCCATCGTTTCGGCATGTTGGTTTTCCGGGTAATTCCCACTTTGACGTCATCACTGATCGCCAGATAGACGATATGAGGTTGCATGCAATGGCGTTCGCCAAAGGCAGGATCCCGACAGGTGCCCAGGTGAAAGTGGCACTGGTGAGGCTTCACAATACATAAGTCATTCTCTGCTCGGTCCCGGAAGCAAGGATAGCAGGAACCGCTGTTAAAAGTCTTTTTGATCTTTCGTCCACAGTATATACAAGCTTTTTCTCCCAAAAAGCGGATCTCCAGTTCTTCCCCTAGCAATTCGTTGATGGGTAGCTTCTGATCGGAAAAAGGCCAGAAGTAGGTAATCGGATCTGTATGCTGATGGATCAACGGCTGGACATAGCCGGTCAACTGCATAGATGAACACACTCCTTTTTCAAAACCGTGAAAAGGCCGGGCCCAAATCTATGAACATGGGTTCTAAATTCATTATGTCATATGGGATTCTTTCACGAAAGATAGGTTTCAAAGCTTCCTTGCGGCTTCTGCAGGTGAGCAATATAAAACCTTCCGGCTCAGGCGTGTTGATTAGCCATATTTTGGGTGGGGAGATCGTGTTCACCCACGCG
>CAUGKZ010000136.1 GCA_959600065.1 uncultured Kroppenstedtia sp.
AAGAAGGAAGGCGTGGGCCGGCGGTCTCGAGAGGATTGGCTGGATGCTTACCAACCCTGGAACGGAAAGGAATACGGAGGGGAAGTGGATTTCTCCGTCGGGGAGAAGGAATATCGCTTGATCCGTACTCTGCAATGGGAAGAGGAGCGGGAGCAACTGGTGGATCCCGTGACCGGCAGGGATTTTTCCGATCATTACCCAATGGATAGGCGAAAGGATCGGAATTTGATGGAGGGATTGACCGGACTCTCCCGGAATTTGTTTCAGCAGATGGCTTGGATCCGATCGTTTCCTATGTCTGGAGATCATCAGGTGGTAGATAAAATTCGCCAGTTGGTTCACCAAGGAGAGGAAATGAATGTCCGTCCCGCCTTGGAATACTTGGAAAAGGAGCTTCAAGGGATCGGAAAAACCACGGCAGCCAAAAACAAGCCCTATGGAATGATCGCAGCCAAATGTGCGGAGTTGGAAGCTGAAGTCGCCACACTGAGAGAGACTTATCGAAGTATCCGTGAGGATCAGGCCCGGTTGGCGGAGATGAAAAAAATAGGGGCGGAATTGGCTGAAAGAGAAGAATTACTTTCCGGTCAGGTAAAAAAGTTGCAAAATGCTCTCGATCAGGCAAAAGAACGGGCGGCTTTGTTGGAAAAACAAAAACATCTAGAGTATATCCAGGAGCGCTGGACTGAATCAGTGGAGCAAGTGAACCGGCTGGAAAAGGAGAGGGAGGAAGTGAAGCCGCCCTATCTGCTGTCACCTGAAGAGGTGGAGGAGATTCGCGGCTTGATGGATGGAAATAACCGGCCGGAAGACCGGGCGGATCGGATGGAAGAACGGATGCGTTCCTTGGCGAAGGAGATTCAGGACTGGGAGGAAAAGAAAGCCTTACTTCTGGAGATCGATGAAAGAGAACTGCAAAAGCAACTCTCCGACCTGGAAGCGGGCTGTCGATTGCAAGAGAATCTGAAAACTCCGGACTTCCAGGAAACCATTGACGACCGGGTCAAGGGAATCCAGATGGAGAAGGATTACAAAAGTCTGACCGCTCTTCAACAACGGGAAGAGAAACTGCGAAAAGAACGAGGGGATCTAGAGGATCGTCGGCGCAATTGGCGGATGAGACTGGATCTGATTGAACGGGAAAAGTTCCTCACTCAGGTGGTGGATGCTCAGGTAGCGCCGGCCCGTTCCAGTTCCCGTTGGCTTTGGTTGACGGGGGCAGGACTGATTTACTTCCTGTTGATGGTCTTCCTGGTGCCGGGACTTTCCATAGCAGGCCCGATTTTCTCGATCTTTGCCTATGTCCGGTATTGGCGCTTACGACAGGTGGATCGCCAGGTGCGCCAAGAGTGGGACGAACGACAGGAGGGTCTGAAGCGGGATCGGGAACGACTTCGGCGGGAACGGAGACAACTGGAATCGGGCGGGGAATCCCTCTCTGACACCGATTACCTGCAGAAGGAGCTGGCTAAAACAGAAGAAAATTTGAATGAAGTCCATCAGTCTCTGGCGACGGTGATTCAGGAACAGGAATCCCTCCTAAACCGTTGGAAAGCCGACTCCAGTGCGGAATTAAGACAACGGGTGGAACAACAATTTCAGAAGATCCGAGAACAGGAGGAGGAGCGTCGACAGGATCGGGAACGCCGGGAACGTTTGGAGGAGATCCGCCAAGAAGCGGAGGAAAGAGCAACGGTTTTCCGTGATCGCCTGGGGGACTTTGAATTTCGCTCCTGGCTGAAGGAGTGGTCCGCCATCGGGGAAGAAGCCCAACAAGCCCGGGATAAATTGAATCGCCTCAAATTGGAATCGAGTACCCTGGAGAAGGAGTTACACCGTTTGATTCCGGAAATGGAACACCGGAAGCAACGGTTGGCCTATTGGAAAGAGAAGCTGGGCAACGACGATCCGACGTTATGGACAGAGTGGATCTTGGCCAGTGAACATGTTCGTCGCCTGGATGACAGACTGGAGTCGGCCCGTTCTGCCTTGAGAAAGGAAACCGAACGGAAAGAGGCCCAAGCTTGGGATCTGGAGTTGGAAAGCGTCCGGAAACGACTGGCTGAAAAGAAAGGCGAGGGACAGGAGAGTGTGGCTGAACTCGCCGACGGTCTTCAAGAGTTAGAACAGGAGTTGGAGCGCGTCCGTGATCAGCATCGGGAAAAAGAGACAGGAATCCTTCGCTTGGAGGAGCGCCTGCAAACCATGCTTTCCGGGACAGCTTCCCTGGCAGAGCGAGAGACGCAGCTAGCAGAGGCCCGAATGGAAAAGGAACGGTTGGAGCGGGAGCGGACTGTTGTGGAATCAGCGAAGGACGTCTTGGAAGAGGCCACCCGGGAGTTGCGGGAAGATCTGTCTCCCCGTCTGTCTCCCCATGCTTCCCAGTGGATTGAAGAGGTGACAGGAGGCCGTTACCGAGATCTTTTGATTGATCCCGCCGAGGGGATCAATCTCAGTGTCTTTGTACCGGAAACCGGTGAACGGCAACCGATTGAGCAGTTGAGTCGGGGGACGGTGGATCAGATGTATTTTGCGATGCGTCTCGCTTTGATCCGTTTTTTTGCAGAACATGGTCATCTGTCGCTTCCAGTGATTCTCGACGACAGCTTGGTTCATTTTGATGGGAAGCGGATTCGAGAAGCACTTCGCATTCTGGGGGAGATCGCCACAGAGCACCAAGTGATTTTGTGTACCTGTCAAAGTCGGGAACGTCGATTGTTGGAGGAGGAAGGGATCCCTTTTACATCTCAGACCCTTTTTTGAGATTCTGCGCGAGAGGAGTTTTCATAAAGAAAACCGGTGAACCCTCAAGTGTGGGCTCGCGCCGGTTGAAGTTGCCGATAAAAACGCTTCAGATCCTCGGTCGCTCGATCCAAATCATTTGAACAGATGCGAAGGGCACAGGTTTTTTCATATGGATCCTGAGTGTGCCGGTAACGAGGATCATAGTATTCCTGAAGCAGGGTTTGCACCATGGGGGCGTACTCTTCCCGTTGGGCCCACTCATGGAGCTGTGTGCGGGTCTCCGGAGGGAATCGTCTGTCAATGCGGGCCAAAGCGTCCAAAACATCCTGGTGGAACGTCTCGTGATTCCCGGCATCTGCCAAATAACTATCCAGAATGTGATGCACCCGGGTCTCCATGGAGGCTTCCACGAGAACGGAGATTCCGGCTTCTTTGGCCTCTTCCAGAAAGTCGGGCATATGAACCCGGCCGATACGCCTGCTTTCCGCTTCCATAAATAGATAAGGTGCTTCGGAATACTCCTCCAAGGTGCGGAGGAGCAGGGAGTCGAACATGCGCTGATTCCGTGGGTGAATTTCCCCGAGGCTACCAAAGGCGGACCCGCGGTGCCCTGCCAATCCTTCTAAATCCAATACAGGTAGGCCCGATGTCCGCAAACGGTGGAGAAGGGCAGTTTTTCCCACTCCGGTGAGCCCGTGTAGGACAATCAGACGGGGCTGTAAGCAGTAGTTGGATAAGCGCTGGACCACATTTTCTCGATAGGCCCGGTATCCCCCCTTCAGGCGGAGGACAGGCATTTCTACCAAATCGAGAAAGACAGCCATGGAACGGCTGCGCATCCCTCCGCGCCAACAAAAGAGGAGCGGGGTCCGTCCTTGGGACACCTCCTGCACTGATTTCACTAGGTGGGGGATTTTAGGAGAGACGATCTCCATCCCCAGGTGAATAGCTTCTTTCTTTCCTTGCTGTTTATATAAGGTCCCGATCTGAGCACGCTCTTCGTTATCAAATAAAGGAACATTGGCCGCACCGGGAATGGTGGCGGTCTGAAATTCTCCGGGGGATCGGACGTCAATCCAGCAGATTCCTGCTTCGTGGAGAGCCGCATCGATTTCGATATCTTTCATACTTATTTCACTCCAACATCTATGCAACTTCCCATTTGGGATGCTCTCTATTGTATCACAAGGTTGGAAAGGCATGAAAAAACAGACTACCGGTCCGTAGAGAAAAGGATATCTGCTCCCCGCTCGAAGCGTTGTGATTTACTGTGCGCGTGGGGAACGAAGGGCACGACGGGTGTCCTGTAGCTAGGACGACTTTTTCACAACGCTTCGAGGCTTTATCCCTGGCGAAACCTTGTGCTTGAGGGTGGATCGGAGCAGGGGGTGAACACGATCTCCCCACTTGAAAAAGGACGAATCCACACGTCTGCCAATGGAGGTGACACCGATGACCGGTGAAGTGGTTTTGCATCCAGTCTCCCAGGCGATCCGGGGAGTAGGGTTGACCCATCTGCCGCGGGGACAGGGCAGGACGGTCTACCTAGTCCCAGGTTCCGCCGCGGTGCGAGATTATCGGAGGCGGATCTATGAGCAACAAATTCCGGAAGAGCAGGTGACTGTGCAAAGCTTTGATTCCTTTGTCATGGGGCTGCTACCAGGGCGGTCGGCTCGGTTCATGACACCGGTGGAACAGGAGTTGCTGGTGCAACAGGCGGTATCCCGTGTCATGGAAGAAGGAGGATTCAGCTATTTCCGGCGGATGGAGGAACGTCCCGGCTGGCTGAAATGGATAGAAGTGACTATCGGTGAGTTGAAGCGGGCGGGGGTTCGTCCGGCCCGTCTTCGTCAGCTGTGGGGGGATCATGCAGAGAAAAAGTACAGGGAGATGGTCAGGATCTATGCAGTCTATCAGGAACTGCTCTGTGAATTTAGTCTGCTGGATCATGAAGAACCTTTCCTGATCGCCATGGAACGGATACGCAAAGGAGAATGCCGATTGCCCGAAGGAGTGGTGGCAGAACACTTTGTGGATCTTTCTCACCTACAGGAACAGCTTCTGGTGCAATTGGTCAGTGTGGGGGTGCCGGTCTCCTTCCATCTGGGATGGGACGATCGTCGTCCCCGGCTTTTTTCGGAGACGCGACGGTTGGCGGAGCGGATGTCTCGGCGGGGCTTTCACATCCGAAGGCGGTCTTCCCTTCCTCCAGTAACAGGGAAAACAGAAGCTCTGCTCCGGTTGGAGGCGGAAGCTTTTCATCCTTCTCCGGAGACGGGGACGGGAAAGGGAACGTGGAGGTGCTGTCTGCGTCAGGGGAAGCTCACGAGGTGGAAGTGGTGGTGGCCAGAGTGAAACAGTGGCTTCTCAAATCCGGGGCGGCTCTCTCCGATGTGGCACTGGTGACCCATCAGGCCGAGGAATATCATCCGCTGTTGTCCACTGCCTTGAAAAAGGCGGGAATCCCCTGTGACCGGCCGGAAACGATGCCTCTGAGCCAGCATCCTCTGTTGGGGCTGGTGCGGTCGGTTTTGGCTCTGGGAATGGGAAGAGAAGAGCTTCGCCCCGGTCTGTTGGATCATCCCTGCCTGCCTTGGATCGCGGATGAGGAGGAAGGGGGGATCTGGAGGGAAATTTTGCGAGAGATGGGCTACCCACAAAACCTTGTCGCCCTCCAACAAGGGCTGGCCCGGATCCAGCCGGAACACTACGGCTGTACGAAAGGTTCTCTAGCCCGTCTGCAAAGTTTATACCGCTGGTTGGAGGCGGTCCCGACAGAGCGGAGTTGGAGAGAGTGGGTGGTGTGGATGATGGACTGGCTTCGCCCCTTGGACCCCCGGCCCCGGTCCAGGCAGGTGGCAGGGGACCCGAAGAGAATGGAGCTCTGGGCTGTTGAAGTGAAAGCATGGAAAAGCTTGTGTTCCATT
>CAUGKZ010000137.1 GCA_959600065.1 uncultured Kroppenstedtia sp.
GCTAAGGAAGGATCCGACATGCCCCTTAGGGACAACATTCATTCTTGTGTTTCTTCCGTATTTTGGGTAGAAAACAAGGTCGGGATGGTGGGAGGGTGAAGAGCCTTTACACTCTTTGCAAGAGTCGTAGCCGGCCACCCTCCCCGCCCCCTCAAGCGGTATTTTACGATGGGGGGCAGTGGGAAGAGCGAAAGGGTCGTTTCGTTCTTATTATGTCGGTATTGACCATCTCCACTTCCTTGTGGGATGGCCGCGTGGGTGAACAAGATCTTCCCGCTCACAACCTGGCTAATTAACACGCTTGGTTTTGACTGATGAGACCCTCTGAGATGAAAGCCCGCAAGGGCTCTTTTTTTTGGAAGTGTTCAGCAGGTATAGGGAGAAGGGGTTTGGGTAATAAAAATTAGTAGTTACATATACTACGATTTATACCAAACGCATACAGATAGAACGACATCCCAGTATGCCGTTATCAGTGGATCAAGGATTGGAGGGTATTGGTCTGATGGCAGTCAAAAGGCAAGATGCATGGACACCAGACGACGACCTGATTTTGGCGGAGGTGACCTTGCGCCATATTCGGGAAGGTGGCACCCAACTGAACGCTTTTGAAGAAGTGGCGGAAAAGCTAGGACGCACTCCCGCCGCCTGTGGTTTCCGATGGAACAGCTTGGTGCGAAAAAAATATGAAGCGGCGATTCAAATCGCAAAATCCCAACGGCAGAAGAAGAAACAGGGGAATCCGGCCCGCAGTCGGAATCGGGTGAAGACGGAGGAACTGAACCTGGACCAGGATCAAACGGCTTCCTTGGACGCGATTATCCGTTTTTTACGCCAACATAAGGCGGAGGTTCTGGAAATGCGCAAGCGGCAGGGGGACCTGGAAAAGGAGATTGAGGAGCAAGATGACCGAATTCGCCGGCTGTCCGAGGAAAATGAAAGTATGAAAGGCCGACTCAATCATGTGCAGACGGACTACCGGGTGGTCAATGACGATTATAAAGCATTGATCCAGATCATGGACCGAGCACGGAAACTGGCTATCTTGGAAGAGGATGAAGAAGGAGGGCAAGCCCGGTTTCGCATGGAAGCTAATGGCAACCTAGAAAGAATGGACAAATAAAAAAAGAGAAACCCGTTCATGTTCTTCTTTGAAAACGGGTTTCTCTTTTTATTCCAGATCGGTTGTTCTAAAAGCATTGTGTCATACTTCGAGAGTCAGGCGTGTTGATTAGCCCTATTTTAGGTAGGAAATCAGGTCGGGATGGTGGGAGGGTGAAGAGACTTTGCACTCTTTGCAAGAGATCGTAGCCATCCCCATCCCCGTCCCCTCAAGCGATATTTTGTGATGGGGGGCAATGGGAAGAGGGAAAGGATCGTTTCGTTCCCATCATCCTCTTTATGGTTGATCAACAGCCCTGTTCTAGAGTGTGTCTGATCATGGTATGGAGAGATGCTAGTCTTGCAAGTCGACTCCCGCCGGCAACCAGACGAAAGGATTTTCTCCGCGATCACGCACCGGATTGTAGGTGACCGGCTGAAATCCCATCTTTCTCCAAAATTCATCTGACCGGCAACGGGCGTTCGTCTTGACTGGCAAGCCGAAACTCTTGGAGTGATTGACCAAAGCGGTTCCGTAATTTTGCTCTCGATATTGAGGTAGCACTTCCAACTTCCAGAGTTCGTAGTAATCTTGGGCCGGTTTGAAATACCGGTCATACTTGGCATCGATCCGGTAAAGGCTGATCCGGGCAACTAATTGATTTTCCTCATAAATACCGTAAAAAGGGGAGTTACTATCATTTTCGATGATGTTCGCCTGGAGGTCCTCCAGCATGGAGAGTTCCTGTACTCCGTATTCCCGGAACTTTTGGAACTCTTCTAGGGTTTTATAATTGATCTTCAGCCGTTCCACTCGATGTGTATTCATCGAACAGACTCTCCTTTCCATCTCTCCTTTATTTATTATACATGAGCCTGAAGAGTTTGCCCAATCGTTCCAAGAGGTGAAATTCAGACTTCTTCAGGCAGGATCGGGAGGTGTTTTTGCCGAATATCTTATACATGGATCTCATTCTGTTTAATAAGAGTGGAGAGATCCGTATTTGTGTGCAGACGTTGAAGAGAAACGCAAAGAATCAGGATCATCGAAGATCTTCAGTGAGGTGAAAGATGAACATCCAAAAACTGTTGATTGCCAACCGTGGCGAGATTGCCCGACGGATTCTGAAAACTTGTCGGCAGCGAGGGATTCAGACGGTTGCCATTCACTCCGAGGCGGATCGGGATTTGCCCTTTGTCCGGGAAGCAGATGAAGCTGTAAACATCGGACCGCCTCCGGTGGCCCAGAGCTACCTGCAAATGGACGCCATTTTGGATGCCGCCGAGGATACCGGTGCAGATGCCATCCATCCGGGATACGGTATTCTCTCTGAAAATGCGGAATTTGCGAGGCGAGTGCAGGAAGCCGGCTTGATTTTCGTCGGTCCCTCTCCGGGAGTGATCGCCCGGATGGGAGACAAAGTGACAGCACGCCGTCAGATGGAAGAAGCGGGGATTCCTGTGGTGCCGGGATCTGCTGGAATCCGTGATCTGGCAGAAGCGTCCCGGGAGGCGACCCGGATCGGCTACCCGGTGATGCTGAAAGCCAGTGCTGGCGGTGGGGGGATCGGAATGGAAAGGCTCTTCTCCGAGGCGGATTTGGAAAAAGCCTTTATCTCCGCGCAAGGGCGCGCTCAGGCCTACTTTGGGGATGGGACCTTGTTCATGGAGCGCTTTATTGAATCGCCGCGACACGTGGAGGTACAGGTTTTTGCTGATGCAAATGGAAATACATGGCATCTCTTTGAGCGAGAATGTTCTGTCCAGCGCAGAAACCAAAAAGTGATGGAAGAGAGTCCTTCTCCATCCATCCGGCCTGAAACAAGGGAGGCTCTTTGCCGGTCGGCTGTCCAGGCGGCAAAAGCGGTGGGATATACAGGAGCGGGGACGGTGGAATTTCTGATAGATCCAGAGGAGAACTTTTTCTTTCTGGAGATGAACACCCGCCTCCAGGTGGAACATCCCGTCACTGAAATGGTGACTGGGTTGGATCTGGTCGCTCTGCAACTGGATGTGGCGGAAGGGAAGCCCCTTCCCTTTGGACAGGAGAGGATCGAGTCCAAGGGCCATGCCTTGGAATACCGCATCTATGCGGAAGACCCGGACCGTTATTATCCCTCGCCGGGGACTCTGAAAGACTTCATCCCTCCAAAAGGGGAGGGGATTCGCGTCGATGCTGGCGTGGAAACCGGATCGGTGGTCACCCCATTTTATGATCCACTGATCGCCAAGTGCATCGTATGGGGAAAGGACCGGGAGGAAGCTTTGGCCCGAAGTATGAAAGCGCTCTCTTCCTTTAGGATCGAGGGAATCCAATGCAATCTCCCTCTGCTGCTCCGGGTTCTGGAGCAACCAGATTTTCGCCGGGGGAAATATGATACGGCACTGTTGACCAAACTTCAATCCAACCAGAGGTGAACCCAAGATGAAAACTGTGCAGGCAACGATGGCTGGAACGGTGTTACAGGTGCTGGTGGCCAAAGGAGATCAGGTGCAAGCGGGACAAGATGTGGTGCTGCTGGAGTCGATGAAGATGGAAGTACCCGTGCAAGCGGAGGAAAGTGGGACCGTGACATCTGTCAAGGCGGAAGTTGGCGGATTTGTCAGTGAAGGAGAGTCCCTGCTCGAACTGGACGGGGAATAGAAGTGTTGTGAAAAAAAGTTCATAGGGAGGATTGGGTTTCACATGGAGTGAGTTTGCATCGATAGGAACAACGAAAACGTCATGTGAAACCCCACCTGACCCTCTGCAAAGGCAGGGTAGCACAACGCTTATAGAGGAGAGGAGGTCTGTCGGTGAGGGAAGTGACGCTCGTGGAAGTGGGATTGCGGGATGGACTGCAAAATGAATCCTGCATCCTGTCCACTGCCGACAAGAAGCAGCTGACTGAAGGATTGATCGCCGCCGGGGTCAAGGAACTGGAGATCACCTCTTTTGTCCACCCCCGATGGATTCCTCAGCTATCTGACGCAGCTGAACTGGCTTGCTCTCTGCCGGATCGGTCGGATGTACGGTACCGGGCCTTGGTTCCCAATCGAAAAGGATTGGAAAGGGCGCTGGAGACCCCAGTAGATGAGTTTGCTGTCTTTCTTTCCGCCAGTGAAACTCACAACCGAAAGAATATCAACAAAGGGATCCGAGAGACGTATCCGGTATTGGAGGAAGTAGTGCAGGTCGCCTTGGCTCAGGGGAAGCGGGTGCGCGGGTATGTCTCCACGGTGTTCGGTTGTCCCTATGAAGGTGAAGTGCCTGTGGCCAATACCGTAGAAATCTGTGAAGCGTTGCTGAAAATGGGGGTATATGAAATCTCCCTCGGGGATACCATCGGAGTGGCCACCCCCCGTCAAGTGAAGGAAAAATTGAAAGCCCTTACAAAGGTGATCCCTGTGGATCGATTGGCGGGGCATTTTCATGATACCTCCGGCACCGCCTTGGCCAATGCCTATGTCAGTTTGGAGATAGGGATGACCACTCTAGACAGTTCCTTCGGCGGGTTGGGAGGGTGTCCCTATGCTCCAGGTGCCGTCGGTAATGTGGCTACTGAGGATCTGGTCTATCTATTGGAAGGAGAGGGGATCGCGACGGGGATCGATCTGGATGCCCTGTGCGAGGTGGGATGGTTGGCGGAAAAACTGCTTGGACAACGGTTGCCATCCAAAATGTTGCGAAGGATGGCGGCCCATATTCAGGCGAAGGAGGAGAGCCGGGAGTGAGTCTGGTGGAATGGGAGCGGAAAGAGGGCATCTCCATCTTGACGCTGAATCGACCGGAAGTGTCCAACGCACTCAATATGTCCGCTTTGCAACAATTGCGTGAAATTGCAGAGGAGTTGAGACATTCTCAAGCTACTCGGGTAGTGGTGGTGACTGGAGCTGGGGAAAAAGCTTTTTGTGCCGGAGCGGATCTGAAAGAACGGCGGGGTTTCACAGAGGATCAGGTTCGCCGCTATATTCACATGATCCGAGAAACCTTCGATGCTGTGGCCTCTCTTCCTCGACCGGTGATCGCCGCAGTCAATGGTGTTGCCTTCGGTGGAGGGATGGAACTGGCTTTGGCTTGTGATCTTCGGATCGCCGATGAACATGCGGTCTTGGGACTGACGGAGACCTCTCTGGGGATTATTCCGGGAGCGGGTGGGACGCAGCGATTAGCCCGTTTGATCGGGACGGCTCGGGCCAAGGAGTTGATCTTCACTGCCAAACGGATCACAGCCCAGGAAGGGGAAGCGCTGGGTCTGCTCAATCAGGTGGTGAGGGGGGGAACGGTGATGGAAGCTGCCCTGGAAATGGCGGCTCAAATCAATGAAAATGCGCCCTTGGCCTTGGCTCAGGCCAAATATGCCATCAATCATGGCTCGGAAACAGATCTGGCGACGGGTCTGGTCATGGAAACCCAGGCATATGAAAGATTGATCCCCACCAAGGACCGTCTGGAAGGGTTGCAAGCTTTTAAGGAGAAAAGAAAGCCCATCTATTTGGGCGAGTGACGATCATGGGAGGGAGAAACCATGCGGGAAGAAATGGTGAACCAACTC